>CACXFK010000203.1 GCA_902766945.1 uncultured Lachnospiraceae bacterium
GACTTGCCATAAAAAAAGTCGCCTCCTTTTCGCACTTTTACGAGTACGACAAGCGGTGACTGTACACATTGCCGGGCGTGTCCTCCCTTCGCGGGAGCACCGGCCGGACTTCCCCGTATTCACGGTTACGAGCACAGTGACTTGTCGCCAGTATCATTACATGACATTCGCTCCACGGAAAACCTGCAACCTGAATGTGCAGCAACCTCACGCTTCATCGCTATCATGTCACAGCGTATACCAGTATACACGAAAACCCCTCGCACATGCAAGGGGTTTCTTTTCTTACCTATGGAAAAATAATGCCGAATTTCCCGCCTCTTCCCGCGCACGCCCTGTGCACTTTTGTGAAGCGGCGTTCCTTTCCGGGTTTGCCGCGGAGCCGTCTCCCTTACAGCATATTCGATACATCCACAAGGGAAATGCCGCTCTTGTCATCCTTTTTCACTACCGGCTCGTGACCTGCTTCCCTGGTCTCCTCAAGGATCTCGTCGAGCGTCGGGCGCGGCGTCGGTGCAAACCGGTCAGCCGATGACGCGTTCTGAGCGGTCTCCTCCGCCGTCTCTTCGATTTCAAATGCGGCCGGCGCGATGTCCGCCTCGGACGCGACGATAAAATCTTCCTGATCGTGCAGCGGGCTGTAGCCGCCGTCCGTTCCGGCCTCTTTGGCCTTTGCTTCCATCTCTTCGGCAAGTTCCGCCAGCGTCCTGCCGCCCTCTTCGGGAAGCTCCGTCTCCGGCTGGACAAGATCCGCTGTCATCTCGCTGCCGTACGGGATCTCCGGCATCGCGGGCGCTTCCGGTATCTCTTCCGCCGCTTCGGCAAAGTGCGGAGAGGGCCTGTTCTCTTCCGTAATCTCGTGCGTCTCTGTCTGCCCTCCGGAGCTGAGAGAAGCAAGCGCTTCCGAAATAAGAGCTTCTTCTTCCGCCTCGGAACCGATCACGCTGCCGGCGTCCTTAAGCACAGTGCCGACCGCTGCCGCAGCCGCGGCGTCCGCTGCAAGCGGCTCTTTCCCGCTGTCCGCGGCGTCTTCCATCCTGCGTCCCGCCTTCTCGGCCTGCTTTCTTGCTTTTTTTGCCGCGCGCCGTTCCGACCAGCTCATCCCGCTGTAATCGGGTTCCGCATCCGCGCCGGCGCCATCGGCTTCAGCGGACTCTCTCGACGCGTCCTCGCTGATCACGGCCGAATGGTTTTCCTCGACAGCGGCACGGATCACATCGGTATCAATCTCCGTCTCTTCCTTGGCGGTCACGCGAGGCTCTTCCTTTTCGCTTTCGCCGCCGTCTTCATCCTCGTCCTCTTCTTCCGGCCGGATCTTCCACAGCTCGGACAGGATAAAGAGGATGATCATCAGCACCACAACCAGGACAACGATGATGATGCCTTCGATGCTGTGCATCGCGATCAGGATGTAGCCGATGTAGGGCACGACGACCGCAACCTTGGAAACCGTGTTGCGGAGCATGATCTTCTCTTCCGCCCCGTCAGGATCCGTCGCGCTCACGGCCTTGAAGGCTCCGTTTGCGGGATCCGCTTCACGGATGACATACGCGTAGGTGGATGCGTCATTTTCTTTCAGAATCTCGTCGCCCGGCACGATGTCAAAGATATCGATGTCCGTTGAATACGTGATCGACCCGAGCGGCAGGTTCGTATTCATGGACGCCGTATCCACGATTGTCGTCGTCACGCCGGCAAGCGGCGGGACGAGAATCGCGACCGCAACGAGAATCGCCGCGATCAGAAAGAGATTGACGATAAACTTCAGTATCCTGGACATGTCTTCACGCACTCCTTCGCACTCATTTCTGCATAAGAACCCATAATTATGGTTATTTTACCATCTTCTTTTCGATCTGTACACAGCTTTTTCGGCCGGGGCGGTCAACTTGCCATTCACCCCTTTTTACATTATAATATATGTCATGTTGAAAGAGATCAAGAAAATCGAGGATTTGTCACTCAATGCCTGGCCGAGCCACCAGATGCAGGTATATGACGGCTGGATTCTCCGGTTTTCGTATTTTTACACCCATCGAACCAATTGCGTTGAACAAATCGGGCCTTCTATCCTGCCCCTTGAAGAGAAGATTTCTTACTGTGAGGAGATCTACAGGTACTGGCAGACGCCCTGCATTTTTAAGATCTCTCCGGTCGGATCTCCTGATCTGGATCCTCTTCTTGAGGCGCGCGGATACGAAATCGAACACGACACTCAGGTTATGGTGCGCAGCCTCGAGGATCTGAGCCTCACCGCACACCCGGCCGAACCGTATCCCCTGACCGTGCGCGCGAGGACGGACGCCGCCTGGATCGACGGGCTTTTTTGTCTGAAGGGCGGGGTTTCTCCGATTCACCGGCGGATTGTGCCGAACATGTACGCGGCCATCCCGAAGGATGAGATCGCCGTTGCCGCTTATGACGGCGGTACACTGATCGGCACCGGGCTCGGCATCCTGGACCGGGACACGGTCGGCATCTACGCAATTCACGTGCGGGATGACTACAGGAGGCGCGGCCTGGCATCAGGCATCGTCAGCAGGATTCTCACCGAAGCCCGGAAACAGGGAGCGGCAGGCGCCTATCTGCAGGTCGTCTCGGACAATGCGCCGGCCAGGCAGCTCTATCGCCGTCTCGGCTTCCGCGACAGCTACCGGTATTACTTCCGGGTCCGCCGCCTCTGACCTGTACCGCTCCGCCGTGCGGAAAAAAGACTTTATTCATTAAGCGGAGGTTCTTCATATGGCTTTTCTCTACTTTCTCGCTTCCATACGCAATCCGCTGCTGGACTATCTGATGCTCGGCATCACCTATATCGGCACACCGTTCGTGATTGTCGGCGTGATCTTCTGGTTCTACCTGAATGAGGATAAAGAAGAAGCCTTTGGAATGCTGTTTGCTTTCTGTTATTCCTGTCTCCTGTGCCAGGGCATCAAGATCCTGGTCCGGATCCCGAGGCCCTGGAATCTGGACACCTCGTTCAGCTGTGTCCAGGCTGCGCTCTCCGGCGCGACCGGCTATTCATTTCCGAGCATTCATGCGCAGGCCGTCACGTCCTTCTTCGTCTCGCTTTCCACCCAGCGGAAATCGAAAACCGTCCGCATCATCAGCGTGATCGGCATCGCGCTGGTCGCCTTCTCCAGAATGTATCTCGGCTGCCACACACCTCTCGACGTCGGAACCGGTTTTGCGGCGTCTTTCGGAGTCACGCTGATTGTATGGTTTATCTGGAACCGGCATCACCGGTCGTTTGAGGAAGACAACCTGCTGCCGCTCTATCTCGTTGTTTTTGCGATTTTCCTCACGGTTCTGGCCAGTGCGTTCCTGTGGAACGGCACGATCGACTTTGACAAAGCAAAAGACAGCTTCGAAACAGCGGGCCTCTCGGTCGGGTTTGCCGCTGCCTGCCTGGTCGAGCACAGGCGGATCCGGTTCTCCGTCTCAGGCTCTTTGTGGAAGAAGATCCTGCGGTTTGTGATCGGAATCGCCGGGGCGCTCGCCCTCAGCGCTGTCCTGAAAAAGATCAGCGCCACTTCAGCCGCCGTCGTATTCATCCGCTATGCGCTGATGGGACTGTGGGTCACGGTCTGCACGCCGCTGATTGCGATCCGGACAGGACTCATGACGACGGCAAGAAAACAGCAGCGGCTGCCGAAGATCTGACCGTCAAAAAGGTTTCCCTATGAGACATAAAAAGCGAACCGGTTTCCCGGTTCGCTTTTTTTACAGGATCAATGTATTCAGGCTCTCCTCGTCAGATACGCCTCGATGCGCTCCATGGCTTCGGTTTCATCCGAGCCGTCCGTTGAAACCGTCACCTCTGTGCCCGCATCAAGCCCCAGCGTCATCATGCCCATGATGCTCTTGGCATTGACGCGCCTGTTTTCAGACTCGACGTACACTTCACTCTGGAACTGGCTGGCCATCTGCACGAGAAGTGCCACCGGCCTCGTCTCCAGTCCTCCGTCCAGCCGGACCGTGATTTCCCTCTTTGTCATAATAATCCTCCTCCTAAGGCTCAGGAGATGCACCGCGCAGAGAGGCTGCGATGCTGCTGAGCTTTCTCAAACGATGATTGACGCCGGACTTCCCGATCTGGGGATCCAGCTGTTTTCCCAGCTCGGCCAGCGGCATATCCGGAAAGGCAAGCCGCACTTCCGCCATTTCCCGGAGCGATTCCGGAAGGTTTTGAAGACCGGTATGGTCACGTATATAACGGATATCCTCGATCTGCCTGACGGCCGAAACAATCGTCTTGTTGAGATTGGCCGTCTCGCAGTTCACCTGCCGGTTCACACTGCCCCGCATCTCTTTCATAATGCGGACGTTTTCGACGTTCAGAAAGGAGATGCTTCCTCCCATGGCGCCGAGCATTTCAACGATCATGTCTCCTTCTTTCAGATAGACCACATGATCCTTTTTTCTTTGCACGATCCGCCCGTCAAGTCCTTCCCGCTGCATCGTATCGCGGAGGAGCCGGGCCGATGGTTCGTCGGGGCACACAATCTCAAGATGGTAGGATTTTTCAGGATCGCTGACGGATCCCGCAGCAAGAAACGCACCTCTGAGAAACGCCTTGCGGCAGCACGCCATCTGCAGGACGGAGCGGTGCCTGAGCGACTTCATCACGCCATCTGAAGGGACGCCTCCGGGTACCGTCACGGTAAGGGGAGAACGCCGAAGATGTCTGTGTTCTTCCTTTATGCTGACGGACAGTTCTATATTATACGCTCTTTGAAATAAAGTAAAGAGCAAACTGGCTGTGTCCGGATTGTCCGTCCTGAAGCCGATCAGGTGTTCCAGACCGTCCCCGTCTGTCTCCGTGACGCCCAGCAGCATGACAAATGCCGCGATCTCCGCGATCCGGCAGTGCCTGGAAGAAGGCACAAGCTGCACCAGCTCCTTCTTCACTTCTCCGGAAAATGACATGCCCTTACTCCCGTTCAATCTGCTGTTTCCTGACGGGATCCTTGGCGATGTCCCTGTGCTCGACCCGGACACCGTATTCCCCGTCGCGCTTCAAGATGGATGCGATCTCATTTGTGATCGCCACCGAGCGGTGGCGTCCTCCCGTACAGCCGACCGATATGACGAGCTGGTTCTTCCCCTCGGCCACATAACGGGGAATCAGGAACTGCAGCAGTTCCGTATACCGCTTCACAAACTCCGCACAGGCGTCCTGACCGGTCACAAAGCGGACGATCTCCGGATCCTCTCCCGTCAGCGGCCTGAGTTCCTCCACATAATAGGGATTCGGGAGGAACCGGACATCGACGACGAGGTCCGAATCCGCGGGAATACCGTACTTGAAGCCGAAGGACTGCACGGTGATATACAGATTCTTATAGTGAAGATCTTCAATAAAAATGCGGACAAGCTCCGACTTCAGCTCCCGTGTCAGAAGCTTGCTCGTATCAATGATAAAATCCGCTTTTTCTTTCAGGACGGACAGCTTCTCCCGCTCGGACGCGATCGCGCTCTCGACTCCTCCCGTCTTTCCCGCAAGAGGATGCGTGCGTCTCGTCTCTTTATAGCGCATCAGGAGCACATCGTCCGAAGCGTCCAGAAAGAGTATTTCATACTTGATGCCGGCTTCGCGGAGCTGGCTCAGTGTGTCGCCGAGGCCTCCGTCCCGGAATGCGCTTCGGATATCGATTCCGACCGCGAATTTCGTAAATTCCGAGGCATTGCCGTCCGCCGCGATCTGGGCAAACGGTCGGATCAGCGGGATCGGGAGATTGTCGACACAGTAATAATCCGCGTCCTCCAGATAATGAAGAGCCGTGGTCTTACCGGCACCGGACATCCCTGTCACAATCACAAAACGCATCCCTGCTCCTTTCCGTCTCCTGTGTTTCTCACATATGCCTCAGGATCAGGCGTCCTCTCCGAAATCGCCCACCAGCCTGACTTCCGTCTGCAGCCGAACGCCAAACTGTTCTTTTACCCGCTTCGCCACGTCCGCGATCAGCGTCCGCACATCCTCCGCCGTCGCGCCGCCTGTATTGACGACAAACCCGCAGTGCTTCTCCGAGACCTGCGCGCCGCCGACCCGGTAGCCCCGAAGCCCGGCGTCCATGATCAGTTTCCCGGCAAAATAGCCCTCGGGCCGCTTGAACGTGCTTCCCGCGCTGGGAAGCGAAAGCGGCTGTTTGGACTGCCGTCTCTCTCTCAGATCCGCGCTGAGACCGCGTATCGTTTCGGGATCGCCCCTCTCCAGATTGATCACGGCCGAAAGGACGATCATGTCTTTCCTCATAAAAATGCTGCTGCGGTATCCGAGCTCCAGCCCGGAGGCCGGCAGTTCCTCGATCTCGCGGTCTTCCGTGAGACACGTCACGCTGCGAAGAACCTGTTTCATCTCTCCGCCGTAAGCGCCGGCGTTCATCACGCACGCGCCGCCGAGCGTCCCCGGTATGCCGCCCGCAAATTCAAAGCCGGTCAGCGAATGCTCTTCCGCTGCCGCCGCGATCGCGGACAGGTAAGCTCCCGCTTCCGCTTCAATCCGCGTCTCCTCCACGCGGATCTGAGACATGTCCCGCCCGATGCTGATCACCGCGCCGCGGATGCCTTTGTCGGAAACCAGCAGGTTGCTGCCGTTTCCCATCACGAAATACGGATACCCCGCTTCTTCGCACACTTTGATGAGCGCCCTGACCTCAGGCGGAGAGGACGGCTTCACGAAGATGTCCGCCGGGCCCCCGATCCGGAAGGTCGTATGGAGGCGCATCGGCTCATCGGCCAGCACCGCCTGCTGCCCGGTGATGCCGGAAAAGGCCTTTATCAGCTGCTCTTTTTGCATCGTCATGCGTCTTCGTCCTCCGGTGTGCTCTCGCTTTCGGCCGCCTGTGTGGAGACGTCCTGAGCCGCCACGGAAGCGGCATTTTCGCTCAGATACTGCATCGCGTTGTCCGCCTTCTGCGTATCCGGCCACGTCGCGATAATCCTGCGGAAGTTCTCATCGGCGTTTGCCGTATCGCCTTTCATCCGGTACGCGTGCGCCAGATAATTGAGGACGTCGTAATCCGTCCCGTTGATCGCCCTCGCAAGCTCCATCACCCGGATGACCGTGTCGTAGTCTTTGTTGTCAAATGCGTCGATCCCCGCCTTTTTATACGCGGAGAACAGCGCGCTCTGCATCTCTCCGGCCATTCCGTCGAAAACAGACTTCATGCTCTTATCCAGAAGCGACGGGTCCACTTTCGCGAGCGCTTTGGCGGCGGACTCATTCTGGCCGCTGTCAAAGGCATAGATCGCCTCCGCCAGATTCCGGTAGCTCTCCGCCTTCAGCTCGGCCGAGTCGATATCCTCGGCCGCGGACGCCGCCGTCGTTCTGGCCGCATCCACCTGGTCGTTCATCATCTGGATCTGGGCGGAATAGACGGCCATATCCGAAGAGTATTTCGTGACCTTCTCATTTGCCGACCGGTTGATGCTTCTCGTCCAGGCCGGGATGAAGAGGAACCAGATCGCGGCTGCCCCGATCGCGATGCCGATCAGCATATTCATGATGGACATGCGCGCCTGGCCGCCCCGTCCGACGACCGGCTGAAGGGGTTCCCTGTCCGGATTGTCGAGCGCCGATGCGGTCTCTTTTTCTTCTTCTCCCCGTCTTCCCCAAAGGGAGAAATGGGACTCCAGCGACGTCTGGGTTCCCGTCTGCTCATCCACTTCGCGCAGGAAACGCAGGGTCGTCGTGTTGGTCTTGTCGATCCGGATCGCCTTTTTGAGAAGGCGGCGGGCCTTTTCATAATCCCCTTTATTGATGTAGAGGAGCGCCAGCAGATGATAGCCCTTGATCAGCTTCGGATTCTGCGCAAGGATCTTTTTCAGCTGGATCAGCGCGACGTCTTCATTTCCCTCAAAACAGTTTTTGAGCGCCAGATTGTACTTTTTGATCGTCTGGTTGATGACGTCGAGCCGGTTCGCGTCCTGCTGGAGATTGCGGATGTAATCAGCCGCGATGTTGTCCTCGGGCTGGATGTTTTTGGATATGACCCACTCGGAGAGAGCCGCTACGACTTCGCCCGTCTCGAAATAGACGAGTCCGAGCAGGTTTCTCGCCGGTATATTCAGCTTATTGAATTTGAGGCTGCGCTTGAGCTGGTCGATCGCACCGGACAGATCCCGCACCTGTGCCTTTTCAAGCCCCTGATTATAATAGAGCCCGGACAGTACGATCGCCTGCTTCTGCACCGACACGTCACAGCCGCACTTCGGACAGTAGGCGGACGCGGTCAGCTCAGCGCCGCAGTTCATACATTTCATCTTTTAACGGTCCCTCTCATTGCCCGAGGTCTCTCGAAGCATTTCCTTCAATATGTCAATCACATCGGTCAGGTCGCGTGAATAGATCGCGCCTTCCGCCTCATCGACATCCAGAGACGGCTTGAACTTTTTCAGTTCTTCTTCGTAGTTGATCATGTTCTTCCTCGTTATCAGTCATCTGACTTTATCGTTTCGATCTCTCCGGCCAGATACAGACTGCCGCAGATGAAAAGGAGACCGTCCCCTTTCCGGGCCATCAGATCCCGGCAGGCCTCCCTGAAGTCCGGAACAGCCTTCACGTTTTTCTGCCCCGCTTCAAGAAACAGCTGCTGTAAATGGCGGCAGCTCTCTCTTCTTGAGCCGCTCACTTCCGTCACGGTCACGTCCGCCCAGGGCACTTCCGATGCAAGCGACCGGATCATGCCGGCAAAATTCTTGTCGTGAACGACCGCAAAGAGAAGATGCGCGTCTCTCCCGCCGCGGATCGCACCTGCTGCCTCGATAAATGCGCGGATGCCGTCCTCGTTGTGCGCTCCGTCAAGAAAAACGCCCGGCCGTATCTGTTCCATCCGAGCGGGCCACCGCATCATGAGCAGACCGTCACGGACAGCCTCTCCGTCAGGCAGCTTCTCCTCCGGCAGTCCGTTGTGCTCCCGCAGGACTTTGAGAGCAAGGACGGCGAGGGCGGCATTTCGCACCTGGTAAGGCGCCCACGACCGGATACGGAAATCCGCACGTCCATCATAACGGAAGGCTGTTGAAAAATCAATGGTCCCTTCCCCTTGCGCGGTGATCCGGCAGTCCTCTCCGGCAAGTCCGAAGCACGGCGCTTCTTTCTCCGCCGCTGCATTTTCAATCACAGAGGCCGCCTCGGGCCGCTTCGCCTCATAGACGCAGGGGACGCCCGGCTTTATGATGCCGGCTTTCTCGGAAGCGATCTCCTGAATCGTCTCCCCCAGGTACTGCATATGGTCAAAGCTGATCGACGTGATCACCGAAAGTGCCGGACGAACGATGCTGTTCGTGGCGTCAAGCCTGCCGCCAAGGCCGGTCTCGATCACGGCCGCCTCGCATCCGCACGCCGCGAAATGCACCATCGCCATCAGAAAGAGGAATTCGAAATAAGACGGATGTCCCATACCGGTCTCTTCCATATAGACGGCCGTTTCCTTCACCTGACTAAAGACGCGTAGAAATGCCTCGTCGCTGATCGCTGCCCCGTCGACCGCGATCCGCTCGTTCAGCCGCACAAGATGCGGGGATGTAAAAAGAGCCGTCTTCACGCCCGCCCTCCTGAGGACGGAATCAAGAAACGCGCACACGCTTCCTTTTCCGTTTGTACCGGCGACGTGGATCACGGCCCCGATCCGCCGGTCCGGATCTCCGAGGCGTTTCAGACAGAGCCTGGTGTGCTCGTTTGAATGCTTGACGGAAAACTTTGGTATTTCCTCGATATAGGCTGCTGCTTCCTGGTATGTCATCACCTTCAGACCGAATGCTCCTGTACGATAAACGTCACACTCCCGGTATCAGGAGTGTGACGATGATTGATCGGCTGCCACACCGGCTCTTCTTTACTCACGCAAACCGGGCAAGCTGTTCCTCGATCTGAGCTTTCATAGCCTGGTATTTTGCCAGTTTTGTCTTTTCTTCCTCGACCTTGGCCGCCGGCGCTTTGTTCACGAAATTCGGATTGTTCAGCATGCCGTTCGACCTGGCGATCTCCTTGTCCATCTTTTTGCTCTCTTCGCGGAGCCTTAAGATCTCTTTCTCACGGTCGACCAGCTCATCCAGCGGGATGTAAGCGGTGCCCCGGCCGGTCACGACCGACACGGCGTCGCGGTGGATCTCGTCCTTGTCCTTCAGGATCTTGATGGACTTCGCGAACAGCATGCGGCTGCTGTCGCCGAGCGAATCGAAGAGATTTCTGAAATCCTCCACAGCCGCCTCATCGTGGCCGACGATGAAGAGATCGGCTTTTGTCTTCGCCGGGACGTTCATCTCCATCCGGATGTTGCGGATCCCGCGGACGAGTTCCTTAAATGTCCCGACCAGGGATTCTTCCCTCGGGAAATGCCACTCCTCGCGGTACACCGGCCACTCCGAGGTCATCACGGTCTCCGCCTCAGGCAGAAGCGTGCAGTAGATCTCTTCCGAGATGAACGGCATATACGGATGAAGCAGCTTCATGGCCTGCGCCAGAACGGTCTTCAGCGTCCAGAGCGCGGTGCTGCGGAACTTCTCCTGATCCGCTGTCCCGTCCTTTTCCGCGAGACGGAACTTTGCGATCTCGATGTACCAGTCGCAGAACTCGTCCCAAAGGAAATCATGTATCTTCTGGACAGCGATGCCGAGCTCATAGCGCTCCATATTCTCCGTGACGTCCCTCGTCACGGTATTCAGTCTCGACAGAATCCAGCGGTCAGCCGGATACAGGTCGCGGACCGATACTTCCGGAAGCTCTCCGTCCGGGAGATTCATCATGATGAACCGGCTCGCATTCCAGATCTTGTTTGCGAAATTGCGGCTCGCTTCGACCTGTTCCCAGTAGAAGCGCATATCGTTGCCCGGCGCGTTGCCGGTCACGAGCGTCAGCCTCAGGGCATCGGCGCCGTACTGGTCGATCACTTCGAGCGGATCGATGCCGTTTCCAAGCGACTTGCTCATCTTGCGGCCGAGGCTGTCGCGCACCAGGCCGTGAATCAGCACGTGGTGGAACGGGCTCTTTCCCGTGTGCTCATATCCGGAGAACACCATGCGGATGACCCAGAAGAAGATGATGTCATACCCCGTAACCAGGACGTCCGTCGGATAGAAATAGTCAAGCTCCGGCGTCTTCTCCGGCCAGCCGAGTGTCGAAAACGGCCAGAGCGCGGAGGAGAACCAGGTATCAAGCGTGTCCTCGTCCTGAACCAGATGGGTGCCGCCGCACTTCGGGCAGACGGACGGCGCGTCCTTTGCCACCGTCATCTCACCGCAGTCAGAGCAGTAATAAGCCGGAATCCGGTGTCCCCACCAGAGCTGTCTGGAGATGCACCAGTCATGGATGTTTTCCAGCCAGTTCAGGTAGATCTTGGTATAGCGCTCCGGCACAAACGTCAGATCGCCGTTTTTAACCGCTTCGATCGCCGGTTTGGCCAGTTCCTTCATCCGGACGAACCACTGCGGCTTCACCATCGGCTCCACCGTCGTGCCGCAGCGGTCATGCGTCCCGACCGCATGGGTATGCGGAACCACCTTGACAAGGAGGCCGAGTGCTTCAAGATCCTTCACGATCTCCCTGCGCGCTTCATACCGGTCCATCCCGGCGTAGCGGCCGCAGAGCTGATTCATCGTGGCGTCATCATTTAAAATGCAGATCTCCTCAAGGTCATGCCGCTTGCCGACCTCGAAGTCGTTGGGGTCGTGAGCCGGCGTGATCTTCACGCAGCCGGTGCCGAATTCCCGGTCCACGTACTCGTCCGCAATCACCGGGATCTGCCTGTCCGTGAGCGGCAGCTCCAGCATCTTGCCGATCAGATGAGCGTAGCGCGGATCTTCCGGATTGACCGCAACGGCCGTATCGCCCAGCATCGTCTCGGGACGCGTCGTGGCGATCTCCACGAACTGCCCTTCTTCGCCGACGATCGGATACCGGATATGCCAGAAGAAGCCGTCCTGATCGACGTGCTCGACTTCCGCGTCCGAGATCGAAGTCTGGCACTTCGGGCACCAGTTGACAATGCGGGAACCCTTATAGATATAACCCTTCTCGTACAGCTTCAGGAACACGTGCATGACCGCGTCGGAGCATCCCTGATCCATCGTGAAGCGTTCGCGCTCCCAGTCTGCGGAAGAGCCGAGTTTATGCAGCTGATTGATGATCCGGCCGCCGTACTCCTTGCGCCATTCCCAGCAGTGCTTCAGGAATTCATCCCGTCCGATCTCGTCCTTGTCGATGCCCTGCTCCTTCAGATGAGCGATCACTTTGACTTCGGTCGCGATCGCGGCGTGGTCGGTGCCGGGCTGCCAGAGCGCCTCATAGCCCTGCATGCGCTTCCATCTTGTGAGAATATCCTGAAGCGTATTATCAAGAGCGTGGCCCATATGGAGCTGCCCGGTGATATTGGGCGGCGGCATCACGATTGTGAACGGCTTTTTGTCCGGATTCACTTTCGCGTGAAAATAACCTCCGTCGAGCCATTTCTGGTAAAGGCGGTCTTCCAGGCCTTTCGGGTCATACGTTTTTTCCAGTTCCTTTTTCATGATAGTCGGTTCCTTCTAAGTATTTCA
>CACXFK010000204.1 GCA_902766945.1 uncultured Lachnospiraceae bacterium
GCCGTCCGTGAAGAGTGTGTCAAACTGAAGGCCGAGGATGCGTCCTTTCGCGAGCAGGGCTCCGTGCTGTTTGATGATCGTGAAGAACGCCGGGATCCTCGCGGGATCCGGTATGACGACCGCTTCGCCAAAGAGCGCGCCGCACTTGGTCCCGCCGATGTAGAAAGCGTCGCAGAGCGCGGCGAGGTCACGGAGCGAAACGTTGTTTTCCGGGCAGGCCAGCGCGTAGGCCAGCCTCGCGCCGTCCACATAGAGCGCGGCATGGTGTTCGTCGCATACGCGGCGGAACGCGGTGAGTTCGTCGCGCGTATAGAGCGTGCCGCACTCGGTCGGCTGGGACAGGTACACCATGCCGGGCATGACCATGTGCTCGCGGTTGGCGTCCTGTTCGAAGGTTTCCAGGTACTTGCGGACATCGTCCGGGCTGAGTTTTCCGAACCGGTGCGGAAGCGGGATCACTTTGTGGCCGCCGGCTTCGATCGCGCCGGCTTCATGTATTGCGATATGGCCGGTCTCCGCCGCGATCACCCCTTGATAGGAAGTAAGGAACGCGTCGATGACGGTGGCATTTGCCTGGGTCCCGCCCACCAGAAAATGAACGGCCGCGTCCGGGCAGCCGCAGGCGGCGCGGATCTTTTCCCGGGCGGATTCCGAGAAGGGGTCAAGGCCGTAGCCGGCCGTACTCATCAGATTGGTTTCGGTAAGCGCACGCAGGATGGCCGGGTGCGCGCCCCGCATGTAATCGCTCGCGAAAGGCAGTTTTTGTCCGCGGGCTCCATTTTCAGGCATAAAAAGGTTCCTCCGTTTTTAATCTGACATGAGGCGGCTTTCGCCGGTCCGGTAGTCGATGGTGATCCCCGGCTCGTAGTTGTATACGAAGACATGAAAGGAGACGCCGGCCCCGTAGTCTTCGACAGAGCAGGCTTCCATCTCGACGCCGCGGGCGACCAGTTCGTCATCCTTGAAGTACGGCGTGACGCGGTACAGCACGCGGCCGTCGCTGTCGTCCAGATACTGCAGCACTTTGAGTTCAAAGGACAGCATACCGACGTGGTTCATGTGATGGGTTCCGGTGATGAGGTTGAGAGGGTTGGCGTTCTGGCCCGTCATCGCGTAGGCGATCAGATGGCTGCGGTTGTAGAGATAGTCGTCCTCTATCAGCCCGGGATAGCGGGCGGTGTGCCAGCCGGTCGGGTGCACTTCGCTGATCCCGCCGCGCTCGCCGTCCGGCATCATCGAGCGGTGCAGCATCGCTGTGGCCGGGCCGCAGCGGCCGAGGCGGTCCGGGTCCGAGAACACTTCGCCGGTGATGTGGTCAAAGTCGTACTGCGTAAAGCAGGGAACGTTGCCGTTCAGCTCGACGTAATCTTCCCCTGCGAAAGCAGGGATCTTGTCCGGGCTGACTTCGCAGAGGCTTTTTGACGGCTCGTCTTCGCTGAAGACGGCCTCTCCGCGGCCCAGGCCGGTCTTTTGGAGCAGGAAGCGGCGCGCGCGGGGGTATGCGGCCGAGGCCAGCGCCAGTACGGCGAGGATGATGAGATCGATCACGATCATCCTCGTCCGGTACGTATGTTTATAGCGGCGTTTTTTCATGTGTTTGTGTTAGATCACCTTAACGGGGTCTGACCCCGTTAAGGTTTTTTAACTCAATCAGGCTCTCGAGCGTCTCGAAGAGAGCTTCGGGTTTTACGGGTTTGCTGAGATGCGCGTTCAGGCCGGCCTGCATGCTGTGCTGAACGTCCTCGTCGAACGCGTTGGCTGTCAGCGCGATGATCGGGATCGTGCGCGCGTACGGGCTGCCGATCTGCCGGATCGCCCTTGTCGCTTCCAGGCCGTCCATGACGGGCATCCTCATGTCCATGAGAATCGCGTCGTAGTAGCCGTCTCCCTTCTGCTTGAACATGTCCACGGCGATGCGCCCGTTCTCGGCGTGCTCGGTTTCCATCTCGCGCATGGCGAGCACCATGGTCATGATCTCCGCGTTGACCAGCACGTCCTCCGCGAGCAGGATCCTCCGGCCCTTCAGATCGACAGTGCGTTTCGCGGCCATAGAAGCGGCGTTCTTCCTGCGGAATGCCTCCCGGAATTCATCCAGCACGCTGCCCGCAAAGAGCGGCTTGGGCACAAAGGTGTCCACGCCCGCCGCCCGGGCTTCGTCCGCCACGTCGTCCCAGTTATAAGAAGTCAGGATGATAATGGCGGATTCATGTCCGACCACCTCCCGGATCCGGCGCGTCGTCTCGACGCCGTCCATGCCGGGCATCTTCCAGTCGACGAGGATCAGGTTGTACGGCTCTCTCCTCGCGTGGTGGATCTTGACAAGATTCAGTCCCTCTTCGCCGGAGGACGCGATGTCGCAGGTGATGCCGACCTGCCCAAGCACGGTCCTTGCGTGTTCGCACGCGAGATGGTCGTCATCGATCACGAGCACGAGCATCTCGCCCGGATGGATCTCGACTTCCATCCCGTCTTCCGCCTGCCGGTCGGATTCGGTCAGCGTGATCGTCACGGTAAATGTCGTGCCGACGCCCTTTGTGCTCTCGACCTCAATCTGTCCGTTCATCAGTTCAACCAGGCTTTTGGTAATCGGCATGCCGAGTCCGGTGCTGCCGTACTTACTGCCGACGGAAGCGTTTTCCTGGCTGAATGTATCGAAGAGCTTCGGCAGATACTCCGCGCTCATGCCGATGCCGTTGTCGCGCATCACAAACCGGAGCGTCGCGCGGCCGTCATAGCGGGCGGTTTCTTCGATGGTAAATGTCACTTTTCCGCCCTCGGGCGTAAACTTCACCGCGTTGCCGAGGATATTGACCATGATCTGGCGGAGCTTCATATCGTCGCCGATATAATAATCCGCGATCCTGCCTGAAACGCGGCAGTCATATTCAAGTCCCTTGTCCCGGCACTGGCCTCCGATGATCGTGTTCACCTGCTCCAGCAGTTTGGAGAAGCAAAATTCCTCGTTGTTGATCGTCATCCGCCCCGACTCGATGCGGCTCATATCCAGAATATCATTGATAATGCTGAGCAGATGCTGCGCGGAACTGCCGATCTTCTCCAGCTGCTCCCTCGTCTCGGGGGACAGGTCCTGATTATTGAGTGCGATGTTATCGAGTCCGATAATGGCGTTCATCGGCGTCCGGATCTCATGGCTCATATTCGACAGGAACACGGTCTTGGCCTTATTGGCCTCCCGGGCCGCCGCCAGCGCCTCCTGCAGCGCGCGGTTCTGTGCCATCGAGTGACGCATTTCCTCGTCAATGACGGTAAAGCCCACGCCGACCGCGTGCACGATATTGTCGTCCCGGTCCGCCGGGTGACGCACGCCCGCCATACGGAGCATCTCGTAATACTCCAGGCCGTTTCTTCTGGCAAGATACCGGTACACGATGATTGTTTTCGTCGCCAGCGCCTTGCGGATGTTGTCCGGACTCACAAAAGACAGATAGCCGTCCAGATACTCGCTGTCCACATACTGCCGGCCATACTCCTCAAACGCCTGCCGGAACGGGAAATGGACTCCCTCCGGGATCTTGTCCGGATCCTCCGGGTCCGCCCGGTAGCAGACCGCGTCATCCGCATCCAGATCCACGTGATAGACACTCCGATAATCGGACGCCATCGCCGTAATCATGCTGTCCAGTTCCTTCCTTTGGTTCTCCTGCTTCAGCAGCTGTTCCTGCAGCTCGAGGCGCTCTTCCAGTTCCTGCTGCTTCGCGAGAGATGCCGCCTCCGCGGTCTTGATCCGCGTCATCTCCGTGACGTCCACGCAAAGTCCCATCAGGCAGCGTCTCCCGGACGGATCCGTAAACCTCGTCTTGGTCGTCTGCAGATTGCGGATGGTCTCTCCGCCCGCATCCGTCACGTCCTCAAAAAAGATATATGCGCTGTCCATCGACAGAGCCTTTTTGTCATCGTCCACAAAATGCTGTGCCGTCACCGGATCAAAGAGATCAAAGTCCGTAAGTCCGGCCACTTCCTCCGGCGCGGACTTCCCGGCATATTCGGCAAAGGCCTGATTGCAGGCCAGATATATTCCTGTCTCAGCGTCCTTGGAAAAGCTCATCGCAGGCATATTGGTAAGCAGGGACGAGACCGAACCCATAAACTCGGCCAGTTTGGCCGCCGACTCCACTTCCGCAATCAGCTGGCGGTTTTCTTTCTCGGCCTGCTCCGCTTCCCTGAGCGCTTTCTGGATCGCCTGTCCCTGGCGGACGTCCTCATCCACGTCCTTAAATCCACAGACGATGCCCATCCGGCCGCCCGGCATATTTACCCTGGCGAACTCGATGCGGAAGTACCGCTCGCTTCCGTCGCTCATCATGCGGAGATAATTGACCGAATACTGCGGTCTCTCTTTCAGGCGGCTGACAATGCTCTCAAGCGTCAGCTCTTTCTGCAGCCGTTCCCGGTCCGCCGGCGCGACGGTCGTCCCGATGTAGTGCTCCTTTGCCGCGGAATACTTCATCTTCCCGAGCGCTTCGCGGATCGGTTCCGCGTGAGGAGTGGCCCCGTCCGTATCGCCGCGGTAGAGTGAGAAGCTCTCCGACTCGACGTCCTTGATCAGCCAGACGGTATGATACGACTTGCTCAGCGCCTCGATGACGGCCTGGCGCACTGCCATATCCGACTCCATGCGCTCCCGCTTCTCGGTAATATCGGAAATGAAGACATAGTAAATGCCGCCGTACAGATCGGTTTCCGTATAATGGCCGTAATCATCCACCCAGCGGATCGCGCCGTCTTTGCGGATAATGCGGTACTCGGCGTAATCCATCTGGTCTTCGCTGTGCGCGATCTGTTCGCTGATCGAATCGGTCACGGCACTGTAATCATCCGGGTGCAGCATTCCCTTGAAGGTATATCCGGTCAGTTCGGCAAATTTCTCCTGACTGCTGCAGCCGAAGATCTCGAAGACAGCGCGGTTCGCATAGAGCAGCTCCTCGGGCTGCTCCGCCTTGTAGATGAAAAAGCCTCCCGGCATATGTGCGCCGATTTCTTCTATCACGGAGAGATTTTCTTCATTGAGCTGGAACTTCTTTCCAAACATCTTCTTTGATCCCCCTGGAACAGTTTGGTATCCGGCGTTCAATCCCGGATCAGGCTCTCCAGTGTCTCATAAAGCACATCCGGCTGAACCGGCTTGGACAGATGGGCGTTCAGCCCCGCCTGCATGCTTCTCTGTACGTCTTCGTCGAAGGCATTTGCGGTCAGCGCGATGATCGGGATCTCCTTTGCGTCCGCCCTGTCCATCGCGCGGATCGTCCGGGTCGCCATCAGACCGTCCATCTCAGGCATCCTCATATCCATCAGGATCGCATCGTAGTACCCCGGCTCATGGGACGAGAACAATTCCACGGCGATCCGGCCGTTTTCTGCGAGATCCGCCGTCATTTCCCTCTCGCCGAGGACCATCATCATGATCTCCGCGTTGATCTGCACGTCCTCGGCCAGAAGGATCCTGCGCCCCTTCAGATCCGCCGCTTTCCGGCTGCTTCCTGCGCCCTTGCGCTTTAACGCACTCCGGAACTCCTCGAGAACCGTATTGGCAAAGAGCGGTTTCGGAATAAAGCTGTCCACGCCGGCCTGAAGCGCTTCCTCAAGCACGTCATCCCACCGGTACGCGGTGAGGATGATGATCGCGGACTCATGGCCGATGATCTCCCTCATCTTCCGCGTGGTCTCCACGCCGTCCATCTCAGGCATCTGCCAGTCAACGAGAATCAGGTTATACGGTTTGCGTCTGGCATGGCGCAGCTTCACCATCCCGATCGCTTCCTCGCCGGACGACGCGGTCTCGGAGGAAATCCCCGCTTTCTCCAGCACAAGCTTCGCGTGCTCGCGGGCGATCGAATCATCGTCCACGATCAGCACGCTCATCTCCTCCGGCCTGATTTCCTCGTCCTTCGAACCGGACTCGTGAACGGCGGAATTCATCAGCGTCACGGTCACAAAGAAGGTGGTCCCTTTGCCCTGCTCGCTCTCGACATGGATATTGCCGTTCATCATTTCCACGATCGTCTTCGTGATCGCCATGCCGAGTCCGGAGCTTCCGAACTTGCTGGTCGTAGAGGAATCCTCCTGGCTGAACGCGTCAAACAGCTTCGGCAGGAATTCCTCGCTCATACCGATGCCGGTATCCGAGATCGTGAACCTGAGCGTCGTCTGATTCTCGAACCGCGCCATCCGTTCCACGACCAGCTCCACCGACCCGCCTTCCGGCGTGAATTTCACGGCATTTCCCAGGATATTGATGAGCACCTGGCGGAGCTTCATATTGTCGCCGATGTAGAAATCGTCCACCTGCCCCTTGATATGGCACTGGTAGTTCAGCTGTTTTTCCGCGCACTGGCTGCTGAACATCGTGTTGACCGCTTCAAGCAGCTTTGAAAATGAAAACTCTTCATTTCTCAGCGTAAGCTGTCCCGACTCGATCCGCGACATGTCTAGGATATCGTTGATCAGACTCAGCAGATGCTCGGCAGACGCCCCGATCTTCTCGAGATACTCTTTCGTTTTTTCCGGGGTCTCAGGATCATGGAGCGCGATGTTGTCAAGGCCGATGATCGCGTTCATCGGAGTCCGGATCTCATGGCTCATATTGGAGAGAAATGCCGTCTTTGCCCGGTTGGCCTGCTCGGCGTTGGCCAGCGCCTCGCTGAGCGTCTGCTGCTGCTGCATGGCCGCCCGCGTCTCCGCATCCACATCCGCAAAGCACGCTCCGACCGTATGCATCACCTGGTCGTCGCTCTCATCCGAATGACGGACACCGGCAACCTTAACAACTTCCCAGGATTCGCGCCCGTTTACCGAGATCATGTACCGGTATGAAATGACCGGATTATGCTTCAGGCCCTCACAGACCGCTTCAGGACGGATAAATTTCAGAAACTCCTCCCGGTACGGCTCCAGGACGTACTGGTTGCAATACGCCGTCACGGACTCCAGATACCGGAACTCTTCGCCGGTCTTGAATCCGGGCAGGTCCGTCCTCGCCTGATAGCACCAGCCTTTATCCTGATCCAGCTCAATGTAGTACACGCTCCGGTAGTCGGACGACAGCGCCCGGATCAGCCGGCTCTGCTGCTCGCCCTGCGCCTTCTCGGCAAGAAGTTCCTCCTGAAGGGACAGCCGCTGCTCAAGCGCTTCCTGCCTTGCTCTCGTCTCCGCTTCCGATGCTTCTTTTTCTGCCAGAATCTCCGCGTTTTTGCGGTTCTGCCGGATGATATGGGCAAAGATCAGCGCGAGCGTAAGCGCTGTGAGAAGGGACTGGATCACGCTCCTTAAGATAATGCTGTCCGAAATCGAACTGATCTTACTGCCGATCACGCTCTCCCGGATCAGGTAGGTCAGAAGCCAGTCTGTCCCTTCAACCGGCACATAACTCAGCGTCTCCCTGATTCCGTTGTACTCAAAAGTGATCTCGCCCGCATGCCCTTCCGCGAAATCAGATGTGACCTGTTCATAAGAAAAGCCCTTATCAAACACGGCGCTCTGCAGGGCTTCCAGAAGATTGTCCTCTTTCGCGAGCCCGCCCAGGACGGCGTCGCTGAGCGATACGCCCTCCTTTGTGTAAATGTTACAGAATGTCGCGTCCGCATCGCTCGACGTCATGGAGACGCCCTGCAGCATCTGCGTCATGTCAATCTGCATGAAGCAGGCTTTGAACGGGTCACCGTCAAAAACGATTCCCGATACCGGCACCGCGATGACCACCTTCTTCGAACCGTCTTCGGAGTCAATCGCCGTGATCTCGGGCTCGGTGATCGTCATATAATCCAAAGGGTACCCGTCCGCTTCACGGACCGGCCCGGTCGACGTATACACCGTCCCGCTCTCTCCGACAAAAGCGAAATGGTCCAGAAGGTACAGTTTTTTCATTCTCTGCTGATAGGCCTGCAGATGTTCGGCGTCGCTTAGACCCTCTTCCGTCATGAGGCCGATCGCAATATTGATCGTATCGATGTTCCCCTGCAGATTGGCGGCCACGACCTGTTCCCTGCGGCCGGCAAGCTCATCCAGATACAGCAGGCTGACTTCATGAACCGCCCGGTCGGTGTCCCGCCCGGCCGCGCGCCCCATCAAATATGTACCGATTCCAAGGATCAGCACCACCAAAAACGCGCCGATCAGTACAGCCGTTCTTGTCGTCTTCCGCTTTCCATCCAACTCTGAGCCCTCCCATTGCTGCGGCCCTTTGCTGCAGTCCATTTATTATACCATATCTCTGTTCTAAAATGATTCTGATCTTAAGGAAATGGGGGCGCTTGCAAATATGGAGAACGACCTGCTATACTGATGAAAACAGATGGCATGAAGCCAGCCGGCTTTAGGGAGGAATCTATCATGACGAAAATGATCTTCAGATGCGGCACCTGCCTCGCTTTTCTCATCGCCGCCGTTTTCTGGCTTGCGCCTCGTCAGGCGGTTTTCGCGGAAACAGAAAAAGAAGATCCCTTCTACATCTCGCCGATCACGGACGAGATCTTCGAAA
>CACXFK010000205.1 GCA_902766945.1 uncultured Lachnospiraceae bacterium
GCTCATAGGGCACTCCGTGTGCCTCGGCGACCGCCATCCTGGCGGCTTCCTCCGGGCGCATGATCGGCGTGCTGCTCTCGCTGTTTTCGGCATTCCTGCGCTCGAGTTCCTTCTCGATCGCGTCGCGGAGATGAAGTTCCCTCGTCAGGCCGAGCGATTCATCCGTTTCGCGGCCAAGCAGATTGTCCGCCGCGTGGGTATTTTCCTCGGCTTCCTCCGGAAGCTCTCCCGCGGAAATGCGGCGCATCTTCTCGGCGTCGGCTTCCGCGCGCTCCCTGTCGTCCTCCAGCGTATCCGCGAGGACGTAGCTGCCGGACGCCACTTCGTCGGCAAATGCGGTGCTCGTTTCGGCGAACAGCTTTTCAAGATCGATTTCTTCGTCCGGGATCTGCTCTCTCGACGGATCTTCCGGGACATCCGCAGGAGCGGATCCGTCAGCGGCTGCGTCCACGGCTTCTGCAGCGGCATTTTCCACGGTTTCCGCTGCTTCATTTCCTGTCACAACAGCTGCTTCAGCGGCCTCTTTGGCGGCTGATTCCGCTGTCTCTGCGGCGGCTGGTTCCGCTGCTTCTGAGGCTGATGCGGCCTGTGAGGGTGATGCGGATGCGGCCTCTGCCTCGCCGGCTGCATGTTCCGCAGCCGTGCCTGTCAGGCCTTCCGCGGCTTCCGCCGCCTCGCCGGCCATCTCTTCAGCGGCACCATTTGCCCGGTCCGCCGCTTCTCTCGCGGCCTTGAACGCTTCGCTCAGATCCGCGTCCAGAGACTCGTCCGAAGCGTCCGCGGTCTCGGCGGGCCGGGGCTGTTCCGCGGCTTCAGCGCCATTTTCCGCAGTATCAACGGACTCCACGGCCACCTCGTCCTCGGGAACGACCGGCATCAGATCGCGCTCGGACTTATCCGGCACAATCTTCATATCCTCGTCTTCGTCCTCATCCGTATGGCGGATGCCCGAGAAGACGGCGCGGATGCTCTTCGTCAGCTTCTTCTGGAAGCCGCTCACTTTGCTGCCGACCGAGGCCTTTTCCGGCGCCTCTTCCGCAGCGGACGGTTCCTCAAATGCCGGGCGGAGCGACTCGGCCGCCAGGTCCATCTTGGAGATCGCCTCGTCGGCGCTCACTTTCGGCTTTGCGTCCTCGTCATCGTCGTCGTCGCGGAGGATCTGCTTCTCGACCTGCTCCATGCCGGTGAGCTGGACCGTCTCGGTCTCATCCGCAGGCGCTTCTTCCTGCTTTTCCTCGGCGCGGTAGCGGTTGTCGTAGGCCGCCTGCTGGGCAGGTGTGAGCGTGGTCAGAGACATTTTCAGTTCCATGGCCTTCGTGACATACTTGCCCTCGGTAAACCACAGGATCAGGTCGTCGCACTCCTCGATGCAGCGGTCCTTCTGGCCGTTCTTCTTGTACAGCTTGGCCAGCTCGTACGCCCATCTCTCGGTGTACTCATGATCCTTGTACTCGCGGAGGACTTCGATCTGGTCGTCAAGCGGGGCCTTCTCAGCCCGAAGGATCTTATATTTCAGGATATAACGGGACGTGTCGTTCGGGGAATTCTGTTCAAATTCGTTGATGAAGCGCTTCGCTTCATCATAGTCGCCGTTCCGGATATCGAGCTCGGCAAGCCGGTACAGCACCGTCTTGCTGGAGGAGGAGCGCTTATAAGCGTATCGCAGGATGCGCGCACTGTCCTCGTAGCGCTTGTCCGCCTCATAGATCTCTCCGATCATGCAGAGTGTTCTGGCGCTTTTGACATGCTTCCACTCGATCTGGTCAGCGATCTCGGCGGCTTCCCGAAACTTCCCCGCTTCCGCGAGCGAATTGATCTCTTCCAGTTTGGTTCTATACTCGGCCTTGTCCAACGTTCATACCCCCAGTATCCGGATATTCTGTCTGCATTCATTCATTGCCTGCATAAGACTCTTTGCCCAAACGGGCATAGGAATCCATAATCAAAGATAATCTTACCATACCGTGTTTTTCTTGTAAACAGTTAGAGATCCTGAATGGGGTCAGACCCCGTTAGGGTCCCCTAACGGGGTCTGACCCCATTCAGGGCCTCTAACCCCCGCCGCGCAGAAAGCGGCGCCCCCTCGAAAGGGTGCGCCGCTTTTTACGCAGTCTTCATGAGCAAAGCTCATGAGCATATATGCAGATCATTCTTACGAATGAATTCTGTCCAGATGCCAGATGTCGTTCACGTACTCCTCGATCGTCCTGTCAGACGAGAACTTGCCCGATGAGAACGTATTCATCATCGCCATCTTCGCCCAGCGCGTGCGGTCCCTGTACGCCGCCTCAACCCGCTTCTGGGCCTCCGCATACGCGCGGAAGTCCGCCAGGATGAAGTACTTGTCGGCCGGGCCGTACTTGCCGGTCAGAAGCGAGTCATAGATCGGACGGAAGAGCTCCGTATCGCGGTCAAATGTCCCGTTGATCATCTGCACCATAACCTGGCGGATGTCGCTGTCCGTGTTGAAAATGTAGCCCGGATCGTAGCCGCCGTTGTGCTCGTAATTGATGACCTCATCCGAGGAAAGTCCGAAGATAAACGCGTTCTCTTCGCCGACTTCCTGCACGATCTCGACATTCGCACCGTCCATCGTGCCCAGCGTCGGAGCGCCGTTCAGCATGAACTTCATATTGCCGGTGCCGGAAGCTTCCTTGGAAGCCGTGGAGATCTGCTCGGAGACATCCGCCGCCGCGAAGATGATCTCGCCGTTCGA
>CACXFK010000206.1 GCA_902766945.1 uncultured Lachnospiraceae bacterium
CGGAACGGACTACGCGGACGACGAAGGCGGAACGGACTACGCGGACGACGAAGACGAGACGGACTACGCGGACGACGAAGACGAGACGGATTACGCGGACGACGAAGACGAGACGGACTACACGGACGACGAAGATGACGGAAGCGATGACCTGGAGTGAGGTTGTGTGCTATACTTCTTAATTGAGGATACATCATGCATTTCCCGGGAGGAAATGCAGAAAGGGATTTGAGTATGCAAAAGGGGAAACTGTTCTTATATCTGGCTGCAGCTTCGCTTGTGACACTGCCGCTTTCCGGCTGTACGGCACCGGGGACGGGCAGCACCGTGTCCGTATTGGAGGATTCCGTTGTCAGCGCCATAGAAACACCGACACCGACCCCGACGGAGACCCCGACGCCGACGGCGACGCCGACTCCTACGGAAACGCCGACGCCGACCCCGACGGAGACCCCGACGCCGACCCCGACGGCGACACCGACTCCTACGGAGACCCTGACACCGACTCCGGATCCGGACGAAGGGCTTACGGTGATCGGAGTGAAGGACGAAAGCGCGAGCACCTGGCGCATTCCGGTCAAAAACGAGACGTACTCCGGGATCGTCTTCATTTCCATTAAAAATGCCGATGACGAAGCCTATCCGGACAATTTCTTCGCGGAAGGGGAACGCCTGAACGACGGCGACAGCGGCGTGCTGTATTATACATTCGGAGATCCGAACGCCCTCTATAACGTGAAGCTTCAGTTTGACGACGGAAGCATCCATTACATGACCGCGGTTCCGTTCTCCGATATGGAGAACGCCCGGATCCTGTATGAGGACGAGGTGGTGTTTGTCAAGTATCAGTCCGCGAGCTCCGGTGAGGAGATCAGCACCAAGGAGAACGAGATGGACTGGAAGCGGGCTCTTCTCGGAGACGATGCGTTTGCCTCTTCGGACAGCGGGGATGAGGACTCATTGAACACGTACGATGACGCGGATGACGCGTATGAGGAATAATCAACACGGTGAGTGTGCAGGAGGTACATTATGTTAAAGGACGGAAAAATATGGCTTGGCAATAACGAAAACGGCGAGCCGCTGTTTCTTCTTCCGAAGATGGCGAACCGCCACGGTCTCGTAGCAGGCGCGACCGGTACCGGCAAAACCGTGACGCTCAAAGTCATGGCGGAGTCCTTCAGCGAGATGGGCGTGCCGGTCTTTATGGCCGATGTCAAGGGCGACATTGCATCCATCATGACCGCCGGGACGGACAGCGAGGACATGCAGGCCCGCATACAGAAATTCGGACTTGCCGAAGCGGGATTTACTTATCAGGGATATCCGGTCACGCTCTGGGATATCTACGGAGAAAAGGGAATCCAGCTCAGGACGACGATCTCTGAGATGGGGCCGATCCTTCTCTCGCGCATACTCGGGCTCAATGAGCTTCAGAGCGGCGTGCTCTCCATCGTTTTCAAGATCGCGGACGACAACGACCTGCTCCTCATCGACACCAAGGATTTGAAGTCCATGCTGAATTACGTGCAGGAAAATGCCGGCGAATTCGCACCCGCTTATGGAAAAATGTCTCCTGCAACCATCGGCGCGATCGTCAGGGCTCTTGTTTCTCTCGAAGTCGCCGGTGCTGACCGCTTCTTCTTTGAGCCGGCCCTGAACATCGGTGATTTCCTTGCGGTCGGCGAAGGCGGCAAGGGTATGATCAACATACTCGATTCGGAGAGCCTCATCAATGACGGCACACTGTACTCGACCTTCCTCCTGTGGCTCCTGTCCGAACTGTTTGACAAACTGCCCGAGGTCGGCGACCTGGACAAGCCGAAGATGGTGTTCTTCTTTGATGAAGCGCATCTTCTCTTCTCGGGCACGTCCAAGACGCTTCTCGACAAGATCGAGCAGGTCGTAAAACTTGTCCGCTCGAAGGGCGTCGGCGTCTACTTCTGCACGCAGAATCCGAAGGATGTACCGGACGGCGTGCTCGCGCAGCTCGGCAACAAGATTCAGCACGGTCTCCACGCTTATACGCCGGCAGATCAGAGAGCCGTCAAGGCGGCCGCTGACTCCTTCAGGGCCAATCCCGCGTTCAACACGCTTGAAACGATTCAGAATCTCGGAACCGGCGAAGCGGTCGTGTCTTTCCTTGATGAGGACGGCATCCCGACGATGTGCGACAAGGCATGGATCCTTCCGCCCAAGAGCCGGTTCGGCGCGATCTCCGATGAAGAACGCTCGAATGCCATAAAGGGAAGCCTCCTGTACTCGAAGTACTATGAGGCGTATGATCCGGATTCCGCTTATGAGATGCTTCAGAGGAGAGGCGAGGCGCTCGCGGAGCAGGCGGCGAAGGAAAGAGAAGCGGCTGAGGCCGCCAAGGCTGAAGAGGCCGCCAGGAAACTTGCCGAGAAAGAAGCTCTTGCGGCTGAGAAGGCCGCGATCCGTGAGGCGGAGAAAGCGGAAGCGGCCAAGAAGAGGGCGGCCAAGTCCGTGGCGTCTACAGTCGTCGGTACGGTCGGGCGCGAAGCGGGCAAGGCCTTCGGCAAAAATTTCGGCTCGCTCGGCAAGACGGTGGGCGGAAACCTGGGAGCTTCTCTCGGAAGAAGCATCCTTGGCACTTTGTTCAAGATCTGATGCACGTTATGCGGCCCTCGCTGGACGGGGCCGCATTTTAACATAAGAGAGAACGATGTGAGCCGCGGCATGACAGCGGACTTGGGATTTCTTTTGACACGACTTCAGGAGGTGAAAGATTATGCATTATTCCGAAGATCCGAACAGGCAGTATCATACGCAGATCGCAAAGGGAGAGGTGGGGCGCTACGTCATATTACCGGGAGACCCGAAGCGCTGCAAGCTGATTGCCTCCTTCTTTGATGATCCGGTTCTGATCGCGGACAGCCGGGAGTATGTGACTTATACCGGGACGCTCGACGGCACGCCCGTGTCCGTGACGTCAACGGGGATCGGCGGTCCGTCCGCGTCCATAGCTCTTGAGGAACTCGTGAAGTGCGGGGCCGATACTTTTTTGAGAGTCGGCACCTGCGGCGGCATGCAGCTCGATGTCGAGAGCGGCGACGTGGTGATTGCAAACGGGGCGATCCGGATGGAAGGGACGAGCAGGGAATATGCGCCGATCGAATATCCGGCCGTCCCGGATTACGATGTGCTGACCGCGATGATCAAGGGAACGGAAGAGATCGGAGCCCGGCATCATGTCGGTGTCGTTCAGTGCAAGGATTCGTTTTACGGGCAGCATAATCCGGAACTCATGCCGGTGCACTATGAACTGATGAACAAATGGGACGCGTGGAAACGCATGGGCTGCCTCGCCTCCGAGATGGAGTCGGCCGCGCTGTTTATCGTCGGCGGATTCTTAAGAGTCCGGGTCGGCTCGCTGTTCCTCGTGGTCGCCAACCAGGAGAGAGAGGCGAAGGGACTTCCGAATCCCGTCGTGCACGATATGGATCTGCCGATTCGGGCGGCGGTCGCGGCGATCCGGCATCTGATCAAAGAAGATCAGCGGAAACATAAGTAAACGCGAACCGCCCATGCCGGATACGGACGGGATTACATTGAGGGGCAGGCGGCGCAGCCTGCCTGCATTTTTTATCAAGATCTTATCCGTATCTGTTAAAAACTTCCTGACTTTCCCCCCGCGGGTTGTTTTTGGGGGAGCACTCTGCTACTATGAAAACTCGGGAAGCGGCAGTCACTGCAGTTGGAGGTGCAGCTGATGAAATATTGTAATGAATGTACGACGAAGCTACGCAATGACGCTGAGTTTTGCTATCTGTGCGGCGCTCCGTGTCCGGATACGGCGGATATCGTGCTGTATGAGGACCGCCTCTCCGCCTGGAAAAAGCAGCAGCTGAGAGGACAATCAAGGGGCGGAGCAGGGAGCGTCGTGTCTGCGATCAGGACCGTCATCGTCGTCTGTCTTCTGCTCGCGCTGATGTTCTATGTCTGGTACTCACCGGCAAGGAGAAGCTATATGTACGCGGTGAGCGGTGAAACGGCAGCAGCTGAACAGCTGTACCGGGATTCTGTCTCCGGCAGCACCGTCGAATCGTTCCTGCTCAGATGTATGATCCCGCGCGGCGCGACAGCCGTTATGCGCGCATATCAGGAAGGCAGCTTGTCCTATCAGGACGCCTCGGCGCGCTTAAAGACCCTTTCGGACCTGGAATCGCCGCTCAACAATGCCAAGCGGGCAGCCGCTCAGCTGGACGAGCTCTATAAGTCGGACCAGGCCTTTGCCCTTGCTGAAAAGTATGAGGCGGACGGGGACGTAAGAAGCGCGATGCTGTCCTACAGCATGGTCATGAAGAGCGATTCGCGTTATGAAGAGGCCATGAAAAAAGCGGATGAGATGAAGGACAAGTACAGGGAAAGCGTCCTTACGTCCGTCGGAGCGCCGGAAACGGAAGCGGAGTACGCAGGCGCGGTGTCCGCGATCGAAGGCGCGCTGGCGGTTCTTCCGGGCGACGAGACGCTGACGGAAGCGCTCAAGACGCTCAGGCAGACTTTCGCCGTCAAGATCAAAGCTCAGACGATTCCGACCGTACAGTCCTATATTGCGGACGGATATTACAAACAGGCGATCCAGCTGTGCGATCGCGCCCTGAAATACAATGCACAGGATCTTGATCTGAAGACGATGCGCTCCGAGGCTGTCTCGAATTATGAGGATTTTGTCCGCGGGCAGGTGAGTATTTATATGCGGAACGGTGATAAAGAAGGCGCGCTTCAGCTTCTTGAGCGTGTGCGCGCCGATCTTCCGGATGACCCGGTTGCAGAGCAGTTATATGCGTCCGTGACGGCTTCCTGAAGGC
>CACXFK010000207.1 GCA_902766945.1 uncultured Lachnospiraceae bacterium
GCGGTTCAGCCGGAGTTCCTGTTGTAGGAGTGCTGAATGTTCCGATATGCGCTCGGCGTCAGGCCTTCCCTTTTCCTGAAGGTGGAGCAGAAGCTGCTTTCATCCGTAAATCCGGTTTTGAAGCCGATCTCCTTGACGGAATCGGAAGTGGTCGAGAGCATGTATTTCGCAGCGGAGATGCGTGTGGAAATCAGGTACGGGTGAGGCGTGAAGCCGGTTTCTTTTGTGAAGAGCCGGGAGAAATAGTAGGGACTGAGTGCAGCCACTTCCGCCATATCCTGAAGCTGGATCGGCTCCGCAAAGTGTTCTCCGATCCAGGTAACCGCTTCCTGGATGCCGGACTGCCGGTGAAGAGACTGTTCCTGCATGTCCGACATCAGCATGCCGGACAGGATGAAGGCGATGGTTCCGGACATCCGGGCTTCGCTCACGGTTTTGTGTTCCCGGAAACGGTGATACAGGGCATTCATATTGTAACGTATGTGTTCCCCGTCGCTCGGCGTCACGATGTTTCCGTTATGCTGTTTGATATAGTCATACCACTTGCGGGCCATGGTTCCGGCAAAGTGAATCCACAGAACGGTACTTCCTCCTTTGGATCCGTACAGGTGCTCGTGATAGCAGTCTACCAGAACCAGCTGCCCTTTCCGTGCGGTCAGCAGTGTATCGTCCAGCGAAAGTTCTATATTTCCTTCTTCCACGAACATAAGAAGAAAGCTGTCGAAATGAGTGCGATGAACCCGGTATCCGGGTTCATATGTGAAACGTCCCAGGACGGTCGGATAGAGCATGAGTTCTTTCGCGGGAATGGAGGGTGTATAGAGGTAGTAATCCGACCCTTTTTTGACAAGACGTTCAACAGACAACATGACCGATATCCCTCCCATCATGCTTGCAGGCGTCAATCATTTGCAGGTGCGGCTAAAGCAAGTTTTTCATATGATCAGGCAAGTTATTTTATTGTTCGGGCCGTGCCGAACAGGTACACTTCATTATAACAAAGCAAGCAAAATCTATCAAACAGATACAGGAGGCTTTGCAATGCAGGCAGTCAGAATATGGGAAGAGCCGGTCACGATCCCTACCTACGAAGCCGGCAAAGCGGATAAGAATCCGATGTTTCTGGAGAAGCGCGTGTATCAGGGCAGTTCCGGAAAGATCTATCCCTACCCGTCCACGCAGGAGATCAGCCGGGAGAAAACCGACCATGTCTGGAACGCGGTGTATCTGGAAAATCAATATTTGAAGATCATGATCCTTCCGGAACTCGGCGGCAGGATTCAGAGAGCGTACGACAAAACAAACGGCTATGATTTTGTCTACTATAATCAGGTGATCAAGCCGGCGCTCGTGGGCCTTACCGGTCCCTGGATCTCCGGCGGCATCGAGTTCAACTGGCCGCAGCATCACCGCCCGACGACCTACAGTCCGGTGGATCATGAGCTCGTGGAACATGCAGACGGCAGCAAGTCGCTCGTCATCCACGACGTGGATCAGATGTACGGAACGCAGGAGAATACGACGTTCACACTGTATCCGGACAGCGCTTATATCGAGATCCGCGGCCAGCTGTACAACGGCACGCCGCTTCCGCAGACCTTTTTGTGGTGGGCCAATCCGGCGGTGCCGGTCAATGACTACACGCAGTCCATTTTCCCGCCGGATGTGCACAGCGTCTACGACCACGGTAAGAGAGCGGTTTCCCGCTTCCCGATTGCAACCGGCGAATATTATAAGCATGATTACAGTGAGGGCGTCGACATTTCCAGGTATAAGAACATCCCGGTGCCGACTTCCTATATGGCAGAGCCTTCTTCCTATAATTTCGTAGGCGGTTATGATTATCAGAAGCAGGCCGGCCTCCTCCATGTGGCAGATCACCACGTCTCTCCGGGCAAGAAGCAGTGGACCTGGGGATGCGGCGATTTCGGCAAGGCCTGGGACCGGAACCTGACGGACGAGGACGGGCCGTATATCGAGCTGATGACCGGCATGTACTGTGAGAACCAGCCGGATTTCACGTGGCTGAAGCCGCATGAGGAGAAGGTGTTCCATCAGTATTTCATGCCGTATAAAGCGGTCGGGCAGGTGAAAAATGCCTCGATCCACGCCGTGCTCGGTACCGAGATGCGCGGCAGCGCGCTGCACGTCTGTGTGTACGGAACGAAGCGGTATGAGGATGCCGAGATCGTCGTCACGTATGGCGGCGAGGAGATCTACCGCGAGGCGGCCGTGATTTCCCCGGTTGATATCTATGAGAAGGATCTTGAGCTTGGCATCGAGGATGAGTATCAGGTACGCGTCTCAGTGTGCGCCGGAGGACGGGAACTCGTGTCGTATCAGGCGGTGGACCAGGGAATCCCGGAACTTGCGGAGCCCGCGAAAGCGCCTGCGGCGCCCGAGGAGATGCTGCACAATGAAGAGCTGTTTCTGACGGCCCAGCACATCGAGCAGTACCGCCACGCGACCTGGCTGCCGGATCCGTATTATCTGGAAGGCCTGAAGCGCGATCCGGATGACACGCGCATCAACAATGCCTACGGCCTGCTCCTTCTCCGCAGAGGGTGCTTTGAGAAGGCCGAGCCGTATTTCCGCACCGCGATCCGCAGGCTCACCGGAAACGGGACGTATAACAATCCTTACGACGGGGAACCATTTTACAATCTGGGTCTCTCCCTGTTCTATCAGGAGAAGTATGACGAGGCATTTGACGCATTTTATAAAGCGACCTGGACCAATGAGCAGCAGGAGATGTCCTTCTACTATCTCGCGGCGATCGCGGCGAGACGGGGCGACTTCTCTGAAGCGCTGGATCTGGTTGATAAGGGACTTGTGAAAAATGCGCACAACGTCAAGGCGCGCGGCCTCAAGGCCAACCTGCTTGCGAAGCTCGGACGGAAGGACGAGGCGCTTGCGTGGATCGGGGAAAATCTGGCGGTGGATCCGTTTGACTACGTGTCGATGTTTGTGAGGGCCGCCGTACACGGATGGGATGCCGTGGAGATTGATGAGATTCACCGGCTGTCGCGCGATTTCCATGAGACGTTCCTGAAAACGGCCAGGGATTTCGCGGAATGCGGATTTTATGAGGAAGCCGAAGCGGTGCTCAGGGAATATCCGGGTGACCGGCCGATGATTCATTATTACCGCGCGCTGTATCTCCGCAAGCTCGGACGCGATGAGGAGAGCGACGAGGAGCTTCGCGCAGCGGAGAAGAGTTCGCCGCTGTACTGCTTCCCGAATAAGCTTGAGGATATTGCGGCGCTTCGTCACGCCATTTCCATGAATGCGGGCGGCGCGAAAGCCTACTACTATCTCGGCTGTCTGTACTATGACAGGCTTCAGTTTGATGAAGCGGTCGCTCTGTGGGAGACGTCGGAGGAGCTCGATGACCGCTATCCGACGCTGCTCAGGAATCTGTCGATCGCGTACTATAATAAAAAGCATGATCCGGATAAGGCGCTTGAGCGGCTGGAGAAGGCCTTTGCGCTTGACCCAGAGGACGCGAGAGTCTTCCTCGAGCTGGATCAGCTGCACAAAAAGCTCGGCTTTACGGCGGAGGAGAGGCTGATTCAGTATGAGAAGCATATCGGCCTGATCGAGCGGCGGGATGATCTGTATACCGAATACGTGACCGTGCTCAATATGGCGGGACTTTTTGAGAAGGCTCATGAGGCCGTCATTTCCCATGATTTCCAGACCTGGGAAGGCGCGGAAGGAAAGATTACGACGCAGTTTAAGTTCTCGCTGCTGGAGATGGCGCAGTCGGCGATCGACGGAGCGAAAGCGGCGGAGGGCGAAAAGCGGACCGCGCTCCTTGAGAAGGCGAAGGGGTATCTGGAAGAGTCGCTGTCTTATCCGCACAATCTCGGCGAGGGCCGGCTTGAAGGCACGAAGGACAATCACCTTTACTATACGCTGGGCGTGGTGTATGAGATGCTCGGCGACGCGGAGGCGGCGAAGCGCTGCTTCACGCTGGCTACGGAAGGCGCGATGGAAGTCGCCGGGATGATGTATTATTATGACCAGCCCGCGGATATGATCCTGTACCAGGGCCTGGCGAAGGAGAAGCTCGGGGAGCACAAGGAGGCGAACGCGCGCTTCTACCGGCTGGTGGATTTCGGCGAGCATCACGTGCGGGACAGCTTCAAGATGGATTATTTCGCGGTGTCCATGCCGGATTTCATGATCTTTGACGAGGACATGACGAAGAAGAACGAAGCGCACTGCTACTATGTGATGGGACTTGGCAAGCTCGGGCTTGGAAACTGTGAGGCCGCGGCGGAGGATTTCCGGAAGGTGCTTTCGATCGATCCGGCGCACCAGAATGCGATGCGGTATCTCAGGATGGCGGAGAAATAAGGAACCGGCTGATTGGCGGTTAGCTGATTGGCGATTGGCGCTGAGCGGTTTTGCATGAGCCGCGCGGGAGGATGAGATGCGTCCGATTGAGATGATTACGGAGGAGAGTTTTGGCAGGTTTGGCCGCCTGATCCGGTTTCCGGATGAGGATCGGACGAATTTCTATATCGTGGCGGACGGCGGAGAGAAGCCGTGGCGGCTGGCAGTCTACCGGTACTGGAACGACACGATCCGCCGGATCGAGTGCCACCCGGATTCCATGGAGAGTTTTGAGCCGCTGGATGGGACCACGATCCTCATCGCCGCGGAGCATGAGACGCCGGAGGATTATCACGCGTTTCTGCTGGATCGGCCGGTGATCCTGGAGAAGGGCGTCTGGCATCAGACGCTCACGCTGACGGGCGAGTCGAGCGTGAAGATCACCGAGAACGCGGATGTTTATTCGGTTTATTATGACTTGCCGGCGGAGGTGTCGGTGGGGATTGGTTAAGGAGAGTGAACGGGGGTTGGTTCAAAGCCTTGAACGGGGTCTGACCCCGTTCAAGGCTTTGAACCAACCCCCGTTCACCTGATCTAACTTAAGAAAAACCGGCCGTTGCGGAAATTTCGTTTTACAAATCCATGCGTTGCGTTCATAATAGAGTCATGTCTCCCGGAGAGGGAGAGGCCGTCTGATGGGGGATCAGACGGACGCATGAATAAGCCAAGGAGGAAAGGACGTTGAAAAGAGCAAAACTGTTTCTTGCATATGTGCTTTCGGCGACGATGATCTTCGGCGCGCAGGGCGTGACGATGACAGGGGCTGACGAGGACGATACCGCATATGAAGAAGAGTATGACGAGGATTACGACAGCGAAGAGTATGACGAGGACTACAGCGAAGACGACGAAACTGCGGATGAGGA
>CACXFK010000208.1 GCA_902766945.1 uncultured Lachnospiraceae bacterium
AAGGGACTTGAACCCTCACTATGTTGCCATAACAGGCACCTGAAGCCTGCGCGTCTGCCAATTCCGCCACTCCTGCGAACCATTGACCTGCCGTCAACAATCGATAGTGTACTCTTTTTCCGACGGTAAGTCAATGATTATTTTTTATTTTTCAGCCGGATCATCAATTGTCGTAAACGCGGCGTCGATGACGTCCGCCTCTGCATCGGCGGCTTTTGCAGCCGCTTCCGCTGCCCCGCTTACCGCATCCGAGACCGCTTCCGCTGCATCGCTTACCGCGTCCGAGGCCGCTTCCGCCGCGTCGCCGACCGCCTCGCTTACTGCGTCTGAGACCGCTTCCGCCGCTTCCCCGGCTGCCTCACAAGCCGCCTCGCAAGCTGCTTCCGCTTTATCTTCCGCCGCACCGGCTGCCTCGCTCACCGCCTCAGCTGCCGCTTCCGCTTTTTCTGCCGCCGCCTCGGCCGCCTCGCTCACCGCCTCAGCTGTTTCACCTTCTGTCTCAATCGGCACCTCGCCTTCGGAGACGGTCTCTTTCACCGGAACCGGTGTCGGGGCGCCGCACTTCGGGCAGAACGCCACGCCGGCGTCGATCAGCTCGTCACAGGCCGGGCAGATCTTCATGCCTTTCACTTCTGCCAGCTTCTGGCGGAGCTCACTGATTCTTTCGCGATGGCCCCCGACCTCTTCGATCAGAGCCGCCTCGCTCTCATCCAGCTGCATGAGGCCTGCCTCCGCCTTTCTGAGGACAGCTTCACCGAGCTTCTGGCAGATCTTCTCAATCTCTTTATGCTCGCCGGAAATCTGGGCATTGATCTTGCCCGACTCCATAAGCGAACTCGTCTTATCGACAGCACTGTGTGTTGCCTGCGTGATCTTCTTTCCTAATGCACCGAAAAAATCCTCTGCCATCTGTTTTCTCCTTTCTTCGGCAATACCGCCGCTACCTTTATCTGATTCAGCCGGACTGCCCCCGCAAAAGAATCCGCGGGCCTCCGGTTGATTCAACATACTCTTTCGTGATGATCACTTCACCGATGCTGTCGTCTTTGGGTATCTCATACATGATATCCAGCATAAACGCCTCGATGATGGATCTGAGCGCCCTGGCGCCGGTGTCCTTCTCGAACGCCTTTGCCGCGATCGCCCGGAGGGCGTCCTCCTCAAAGGTCAGCTTCACCTCATCCATGGAAAGAAGGGCCTCGTACTGGCGGAGGATTGCGTTCTGCGGCTCGCTGAGAATCCGGACCAGCATGTCCTCCGTCAGCGAACTGAGCGGACAGACGATCGGCAGTCTGCCGAGAAACTCCGGGATCATGCCGAACTTCCGCAGGTCTTCCGTCGTCACCTTTTCCAGCAGATCCTTGTCATCGTCGAAGCGGTCCTTCAGGTCGGACATAAAGCCGATGGAGCTGTGCTTCGTAAGGCGCTCCCGGATGATGTCCTCCAGTCCCGGAAAGGCGCCGCCCGCGATAAACAGGATATTTTTGGTCTGAACCCTGCGCATCGGCACCATCGCGTTTTTGCTGGAAGCGCCGACGGGCACTTCGATCTCGGCTCCTTCAAGCAGCCTCAGAAGTCCCTGCTGCACGGCCTCGCCGCTGACGTCGCGCTGGCTGGCATTTTTCTTTTTGGCCAGCTTGTCGATCTCGTCGATGAAAATGATGCCGTGCTCCGCCTTCTTCACGTTATTGCCGGCCACGGCAAGCAGCTTTGATACGACGGACTCGATGTCGTCCCCTATGTATCCGGCCTCCGTCAGAGACGTCGCGTCCGTAATCGCACACGGCACATCGAGCAGCCGGGCCAGCGTCTGCACCAGATAGGTCTTCCCGCACCCGGTCGGTCCGATCATCAGGATGTTGGACTTGACGATCTCCACCTCCCCGGGAAGTGACGGATCCGGAATCTTTCCTTCCGCCTTGATGCTCTCCAGTTCTTCTCTTTTCTGCTCGCCTATAATCCGCTTATAATGATTATAGACCGCGACGGACAGAACCTTTTTGGCGTGCTCCTGTCCCACCACGTAGCGGTCAAGACCCGCCTTGATCTTGTGCGGCGGAGGAACCTCCCTCATCTCAAAACGGGCCTCTTCCTCCTGCTTTTCCCGCTCCTCTGCCGGCTGCTTTCCGAAAAAGTCTCCGAGATTCAGAAACGAGAAATGCGGCATCTGTCCGGTCAGTTCCTTCAGCTCGGGGCTGTTCTTGACCGTGTCGATGCTCTTCTGCATGCACTCGTCGCACACCGACAGCTCGTCCGTCATGCGGATCAGCCTGCCGCATTCCTTTTCCGTTCTGCCGCATACGGAGCATCGCTTTTCTTTGTTTTCCCTGTCATCGCTCATCTTGTCACCTCAGCTCCCTATTATAGACTGAATCCCGGATACCGACAAGTAAAGCTTCATTATGATTCTCTAACGATTGTATAAAATATCCCGCATGTGCCT
>CACXFK010000209.1 GCA_902766945.1 uncultured Lachnospiraceae bacterium
ACCTTGATCATCGCATTTCCCGGAACGGCATCGTCCAGATAGAGCTGCTCCGCCCGGTACGAGCACAGGTCCTCAAAGCCTCCGGACGTCAGGATATAGCTCCGGCCCGGTTCATTTGCGGCCGTCTGATAGACATAGGAACTGTCATACGGATCCGTTCCTCCGTATTCGTATGCCGTATACGGATCGCCGTACGGCCCTGTGACCGAAACGACAACCGAAAACCGGGAATCCGCCGGAACCGTCAGGCCTTCCGGCAGATCGACGAGATGATACCCCGCAAACCGGCAGTTCTCCTCCAGGCGGCAGAGCCGCTCTCCGTCAGCGGGGCCGGCCGCTTCTTCGCCGAGCAGATACACCTCGATAACCGCCGTGCTCGCCGCCTCACCCGTAAACACGCCGACCCGCCTCAGGTCCGACGGATCGCTCACGGAGAAAACATTTGCCACACATCCGGACGCTTCCGACTCGGACGGAACCGTGCAGCTGGCCATACCCAGATAATCATACTGGAGCAGCGTCTCGCCTTCGTACGCGCTTCGGTCCTGCACGCGGAGAACCGTCGGCGTATGGTAGACGTGGTCATAGTAGGACAGGTAGAAGAAGCCGTCTTCATCAAGCGGATAGTATAAGCTGAAATACCACCTCGCGAGCTTGTCGGCCGTCACATCGCTCCCGGTTTCATCCTCATGGGCAAGGAGATATGCCGTTTTCCATCTGTCCGGGTCTTTCGCCACTTCGGCTTCACAGAGTTCCCGGTAGTCTTCCTCATATGTTCCCCAGCTGCTGCGGCAGATCCAGGCCCCGTCCTGGGCGGGTTTTGACGCGGCCGCAAAGTTCCCGGCAGAGAAGCTGTCGTCCCAGCCCACGATCATGACCTGATGATTGCTGTATTCGTCTCCGTTTCCGCAGAAAACGGCATCGGCGGAAGGATTCACATAGTCCGATCCGGAACTCGGGAAATACAGATCCACGTTCACGGGACAGCCTTCCCGCAGCACGGATTTGATCGTACGGATCGCCACCGGATCCTGCCCTTCCCATCTTCCCTCATGATCATACAGGTTCGGCTCCGGCAGGAATTCGATGTCCGTCACGGCGTGATCCGCGTAAAGGGACGGATCGTCCCATGTATAGGCATCCGCTGACGCTTCGGCCTGCATCGCCTCCCCGGTCACAGGCATGGCGCGAAGAGACGACTCCGCTGCCGGACCGAAGTAAGCCGCGAGCAGGGACCCGGTTTCGTAGGAAGTGCCGCCGCTGAGGAACGGATTGACCCTGACCGTCGAACCGTCCGCGCTCCTTTGATATTCCAGCGCCCCTTCCCCGTTTCGGAGGGCATGCGCAAAGAGCGCCAGATAGTATTCCGAGTCGTCAAATGCCGACGCGTCCGTACCGGAGGAAAGCGCTGCTCCGGCCTCGCCTGCGGCTGTGGCCGTATAGGCCCAGCAGGCGCCATTTTCCTTCTGATTCGGCGCGGCGCTGATCAGGTTCAAAGTCTGTCCGCTCCCCGAATTAAACGCGCGGAGATCAAATACGGATTCGTCCGCCGCGCCGACGAGGTCCTCATCTGAAGCTGCGATGCCGCCCCCTTCCAGGGTTGTATCCGAGCCCGCGCCCGGAATGGCAAAGAGCGTCACCGGTCCGGAAAGCGCGCTTTCTTCACCGACGTTGACCTGCCGGTTTCGCCGGCTGCTCTGCTTATTGTTTGGGACAAATACAGACAGGACACTTTCCGCCTTTTCCTCAGCCTCTTCCTGCATGCCGGCAAATGCCGCCTCAAATGCGGCCTGCTCTTCCGGCGCCGCAAACAGGCCGGAGGAGAAGGAATCGTCTTCCTCGGCCGTTTCGACGGCTGACCCGTCATAAGCCGGGTCCTCAAACAGGCCGGCCGTCTGCTCCTCAAGCGGGGCGAGCGAAGCGTAGTAGGCGTCCGTCAGCGAATCGTCTCCATTTGCGCAAAAAGGCACCGCCCCTGTCGCAAACAGGAGCAGCGCCGTCAAAATCAATAATGCGGCAAAGCGCTTTCTCTTCATAAAAGTCTCCGGAGAAAAACGGGATCACCCGTAGATCGTCTCCTGCACGCGGGCGATCGTCGCCTCCATGTCGGGAACAAGGAGCTCGCCCTGCGTCGTATAGAGACCGTCATAAGGCACCCGGTCCTGGTCAATTTCATAGTTGACCATGGACGGCACCTGCGAGAGCAGTGTCAGCATCTTGCCGGTGTCAATATTGTGGGTCACCTGCGGCAGTACGGCCAGCATTAAGTCGTTGAGTTCCGAAGCATTCATCTGCTTGACCTTGTCACCGAGCTTTGTGATGACGGTCCGCTGCCGCTCTGTCCGCTCATAGTCCGAATTGCCGATGTGGCGGATCCGGGAATAAGCGGTCGCCTGATATCCGTCGCAGAGATAGGTGCCGCCCCCGTTGAAATAATGCGGGGTCGGATCCTCTCCGCGGGTGTTGGCCATGTCGAGGATGTAGCCGTTCGCCCATTCGGCTTCGGCATCCGACACGTCAAGCTGGACGCCGCCCATTGAGTCGATGATCGAAATCAGGCCGTCGAAATCGACGCTGATATAGTTGTCGATATTGACCTTATAGTTTTGTTCGATGGTCGTGACCAGCAGCGGGCACCCGCCGTACGCACAGGCCGAATTCAGCTTGTGAACGCCGTGATCCGGAATGTCGGCGTAGAGATCCCGCATGAACGAAATCATATGGATCTTTTTCTGTTTGTGGTTGATAGAGAGCAGGATCATCGCGTCGGAGTTTCCTGCCCAGGACTTGTCGCGGCGGTCCAGGCCGACCAGGAGGATGTTGTCCATATTCTTGTTCTCCGGCAGGGCCGTATCCTGAACCTGGTTCTGATTTTTCAGAGCTTCGAGCTCCGAGTCCGAAAGTCCCGTGGATTCTACTTCGACGTCTCCCAGAGCGGCCAGATCTTTCGCGATCTGCGAGTCGCTTACGTACTGCGTCAGACGGTAATACCGCGAAAAGACGACGGCAAAGCCTCCGACGACGACGGCCAGCACCACAAGGACAATCAGAAGGGCGATCAGGCCCTTGCTCTTTTTCTTTTTCCTCGTGTGAAGCTGGTCATGGCGAATATTGTTTCGATTATACTCAGACATGCGTGCTCCCCCTTTTGAATAGTGGCTTTGCCGCATAATGGAAATTGCCGGTTTCCGGCGTGCATATTCCAATATAAGGCCTCCCTCTTGACAATTGCAGGTCACTTGCTGCACAAGCCGTGCGCCCCCGAAAGTGTCTCCCGCAAATGATGATATGAGCCGCATCAAATGCGGCTTTCCCAAACCTGATTGTATCTTAAACCTTGTGATGCCGTCAATCTCGATACAGCATTTTCACATTTTCACATGTTTGCGCGGCCTGATCCGTCACCCGTCAAACGGGCGGTATGCGGATGCAACCGCTTCCGCCGTTTTCAGCCCGTCAATGGCGGCGGACATGATGCCGCCCGCATAGCCGGCGCCTTCGCCGCAGGGATACAACCCGCGGAGTTCAGACTGGAAGGTATCGTCCCTCGTGATGCGGACCGGCGAAGACGTGCGGCTCTCCAGCCCGCAGACCCAGACGTCTTTCCCGGCAAAACCCGGAATGGTCCGGTCAAACTGCCGCATCCCGCCGATAAAGTCCTCCGTCAGGCCGTACGGGAGGAGGGTGTGGAGCGGGGCATACGCGCTCCGGCCCAGGAGGCAGAGATCCTCCGTCTCCTCTTCGGACAAGGCAGACGGCGGCGCACCGTCCGTTTTCTGTTCAAAGCCTTCGGCAAAGGCCTCAAAGGATTCCACCGGGATCCGTCCTTCCGCAAGGCGGAACGCGTCGGACTCCAGCTTCTCCTGGAAGCGCATTCCGGCGAGCGCGTCAAAAGAGCCGAATTCTTCGGGACCCACCGTCATGATGATCGCACTGTTTGCCCGCTTCGAGTCTCTGGCGTGATGGCTCATGCCGTTGACGGCCAGGCGGCCGTTTTCCGAAGACGCGTTGACCACATAGCCGCCCGGACACATGCAGAAACTGTATACGCCTCTGCCGGACGGCATCTGCGCCGTCAGCTTGTAGGTTGCGGCCGGCAGGTGCAGGCGGCGCATCTCCCCCTCATCCCGGATCCCGTACTGCCGGGCGTTGATCAGGGACTGGGGATGGACGACCCGGAATCCGACAGCAAAGCGTTTCTGGGTGAGCGGGACGCCCTTGCTTCTCAGCATCCGGATCGTGTCTCTGGCGCTGTGCCCGATCGCGAGAATGACGACGTCGGCGTCAAGTTCATACGTCTTTTTTCCGCCGTGCTCATCGGGCGTTTCCACCCGGACGCCCGCGACATGCCCGCCGCGGATCAGAAGGTCGGTCACCTGCGATTCAAAGCGCACCTCTCCGCCCGCTCCGATCAGTTCCTGCCTGAGGTTCACGATCGTCTCCCGCAGGCAGTCCGTACCGATATGCGGATGGTATTCATACAGGATGTCTTCCGGAGCGCCTGCCGATGTAAAGATGCGGAGGACCTGCGCGTTCCGTCCCGACTTGTCTTTGACGTTGGTGGTCAGCTTGCCGTCGGAGAAGGTTCCGGCTCCGCCCTCCCCGAACTGGATGTTGGACGAAGGATCCAGTTTTCCTGTTTTCCAGAACGTCCCGACGTCCCCGATCCGCTCCTCCATCTTCCGTCCGCGCTCCAGAAGCACCGGCCGGTATCCGTGTTCGGCCAGCATAAGCGCGCAGAAAAGGCCGGCCGGACCGCTTCCGATTACAACCGGCCGGTGCTTCATTTTCACACTGTTTTCAGACGGACCCGGAAAACAGTACGGCGTTTCCCGGAACATCCGGATCTTCGGATCACGAAGCTTTGAGACGAGCGCCATTTCACGGCGCATGTTCTCCAGGGACACATGCACCGTATACGTGTCAAAGAGAACCGGTTTTTTTCTCGCGTCAACCGAGTGCCTCGCGATCTCCCACGAAAATGGCTCCGCCCTCAGGCGGAGCTTTTTGCGGATCTTTGTTTCAAGCATCTCCCGCGCGGAACCGCACGGGAGATTGATCTGGCTGAGTTCAATCATAGTATGGCTTATATGGCTTCAATTTTGATCAGATTTGTGTTGCCGCTCAGGCCGTTTGTCACGCCGCCGGTGATCACCAGCTCGTCTCCCTTCTGCAGGTGGAACGCTTCTTCCGCTGTCTTTCTGGCTCCGTAGAAGAGGACCTCGGTGGACGGATACATTTCACAGAGCCTGGGTGTGACGGCCCACGAAAGAGACAGCTGCCGCCATGTTTTTTCGTTGGTCGTAAGGCCGATGATGTCGACCGGCGCACGGAAGCGGGACACCATGCGCGCCATCGCGCCCGAAAGCGTGCAGGCCACGATCGCTTTGGCTTTGATGTCGATCGCCATCTGGCAGGTCGCGTGGGATATGGCGTCCATGCTGCTCCGGATGATAAACGAGCTGTCATGGAAGCGGGCCGTGTAGTCGATGTTTTGTTCGGATGCTTCCGCGATCCTGGCCATGGCTTTCACGGCCTGTACCGGGAAGCTGCCCGCCGCCGTCTCGCCGGACAGCATGACCGCGCTGGTTCCGTCGTATACGGCGTTGGCGACGTCCGAGGCCTCCGCGCGGGTCGGGCGGGGACTCCGGATCATGGATTCGAGCATTTCCGTCGCGGTGATCACGCGCTTGCCGAGCATGCGGCATTTCGTAATCAGGGTTTTCTGGATCGCCGGAAGCTGCTCGTAGGGCACTTCGACGCCCATATCGCCGCGGGCGACCATGATGCCGTCGCATTCTTCACAGATGTCCTCGATGTTTTCATAGCCCGACCAGTTTTCGATCTTCGCGATGAGTTCGACCGTGTCGTCTTTTCCGACGCTTTTCAGCAGATCATGGACGTCCGTCAGATCCTTCCGGACGGATACGAAGGAGCATGCGATGAAGTCGATATCCTGTTCCACGCCGAAGAGGATGTCGGAGCGGTCCTGCTCGGACAGGTACATCTGCTGCATATGCTTTCCGGGGAACGCCATGCTTTTCCGGTCGGACATCTCGCCGCCGGAGACCACTTCGGTTTCAATGCTGACGCCGTCGGTGGAAAGAACGCGGAATTCAAGCAGCGCATTGTTGACGAGGATCGTGTCGCCCTCGCTCAGTTCATTTGCCAGATTGGCGTAGCTGACGGAAACGTGGTGCTCGTCGCCGACCGTCTGCTCAGTCGTGAAGGTGAAGTGTTCGCCTTCACGGATGGTGACTTTGCCATTTTCAAACGTGCCGATCCGGAACTCCGGTCCCTTGGTATCCAGCATGATCGCGATCGGAAGATTCAGTTCCTCCCGCACCTTTTTGATCCGGTTGATCCGCTTCAGGTGTTCTTCATGCGTCCCGTGCGAAAAATTGAGACGGGCCACGTTCATGCCGGCAAGGCACAGTGCTTTCAGCATCTCTTCCGAATCGCTGGCAGGGCCGATTGTGCATACGATCTTCGTTTTTCTCATCGTTTGTTTCCTCCCGGATGTCGCGTTGGACATATCTGAAATAGGTGATTGTTCTATTATAGCATACTTTGG
>CACXFK010000210.1 GCA_902766945.1 uncultured Lachnospiraceae bacterium
CTACGATGATCTCCAGATGCAGTTCGCCCATACCTGCGATGATCGTCTGTCCGGTTTCCGGATCCGTGTGCTGCTTGAACGTCGGATCCTCTTCCGCCAGCTTGCCGAGCGCCACGCCCAGCTTCTCCTGGCCGGCTTTTGTCTTCGGCTCGATCGCGAGCTCGATAACCGGTTCCGGGAACTCCATGGACTCGAGGATGATCGGATGCTGTTCGTCGCAAAGCGTGTCGCCCGTCCCGGTGAACTTAAGTCCGATCGCGGCGGCGATATCGCCGGAATAAACCTTGTCCAGCTCCATACGCTTGTTGGCGTGCATCTGCAGGATTCTGGCCACGCGCTCTTTCTTCTCTTTCGAGGAGTTATAGACGTAAGAGCCGGAATTGAGCGTGCCGGAGTATACGCGGAAGTATGCCAGCTTGCCGACAAACGGATCCGTCATGATCTTGAACGCAAGTGCCGCGAACGGTTCTTCGTCCGAAGATTTGCGGTGATCCTCTTCACCATCCGGAGTTGTGCCTTCGATCGCCGGAACGTCCAGCGGGCTCGGCATATACTCGATGACGGCGTCCAGCATTTTCTGGATACCCTTGTTGCGGTAAGCGGTGCCGCAGGTGACCGGGATCGCCGTTCCCTCGCAGCAGCCTTTGCGCAGCGCGGCCTTCAGTGCATCCATCTCAGGTTCTTCGCCCTCGAGATACTGCAGCATCAGTTCCTCATCGAGATCGCAGAGCTGCTCGATCATCGTCTGCCGCCATGTCTCCGCGTCGTCCTGCATATCGGCCGGGATATCCGTCACTTCGATCTTGTCGCCTTTGTCGTCCTCATAGAGGTAGGCCTTCATCTCGAACAGATCGATAATGCCGCGGAATTCGTCTTCTTTTCCGATCGGAAGCTGTATGCAGACCGGATTCTTTCCGAGGCGGTTCCTGATCTGTTCAACGCAGCCGTAGAAGTCAGCGCCGATCACGTCCATCTTGTTGACGAAAGCCATACGCGGGACGTTGTACTTGTCAGCCTGTCTCCATACATTTTCAGACTGCGGTTCCACACCGCCTTTTGCCGCGAAGACGCCGACGGCGCCGTCCAGTACGCGGAGTGATCTCTCGACCTCGACCGTGAAATCGACGTGGCCGGGAGTGTCAATAATATTGATGCGGTGCTCAAGAGCGCCGGGCATCGGCTTCGTTTCCTTTTCCAGAGTCCAGTGGCATGTTGTCGCAGCAGAAGTGATGGTAATCCCTCGCTCCTGTTCCTGAGCCATCCAGTCCATGGTAGCGGTACCATCATGTGTCTCGCCGATCTTATAATTCACGCCGGTATAGTACAGAATACGCTCCGTGAGAGTTGTTTTGCCGGCGTCAATATGCGCCATGATACCGATATTTCTGGTTCTCTCGAGAGGATACTCTCTTCCAGAAGCTGCCATTGAATCCCCTTCCTGTTAAAATCTGTAATGGCTGAATGCCTTGTTGGCCTCTGCCATTCTGTGCATTTCTTCTTTTCTCTTAACTGATGCGCCTGTATTGTTGACGGCATCAATAAGCTCATTCGCAAGACGGTCTTCCATCTTCTTCTCGGAACGGTTTCTCGAGAAATTGGTGAGCCAGCGAAGAGCCAGCGCCTGTCTTCTGTCCGGACGGACCTCGACCGGGACCTGATAGGTCGCACCGCCGATACGTCTGGCCTTGACTTCCAGAACCGGCATGATGTTGTTCATCGCTTCTTCAAAAGCTTCGACAGCCGGCTTTCCGGTCTTGTCTTCCACTTTTGCAAAAGCACCGTACACGATCTTCTGGGCAACGCCCTTCTTGCCGTCAAGCATGATCTGGTTGATCAGCTTTGTGACAAGCTTGCTGTTGTACATCGGATCCGGTAAGACTTCTCTCTTCTGAGTATGTCCTTTACGTGGCACGTTACTTCCCTCCTAAATCAAATATGATTTCATCACAGGTACTCACATCTTTTCTATGTGTTCGCGCGGTTTACAGTTCTTATCTCCCACAGCCGAAAGGATTTCGAAATGCCGCACAATTGACATAGCTATGTACTCTTTGTGATTCTTGATCTCGCCTTTTACAGCGCACTTCCGACCGGAAGAGCCCCTTCAGGCAGGTTTCCTTATCAGGCCTTCTTCGGTCTCTTTGCGCCGTACTTCGAACGCGCTTTGCGGCGGTTCGCAACACCGGCTGTATCGAGTGTGCCGCGGATGATGTGATATCTGGTACCCGGAAGGTCCTTCACACGGCCGCCGCGGATCATCACGACGCTGTGCTCCTGAAGATTGTGGCCTTCGCCCGGGATGTAGGATGTCACTTCGATTCCGTTGGAAAGACGAACTCTGGCGATCTTTCTGAGCGCGGAATTCGGCTTCTTCGGCGTCGCTGTCTTAACGGCTGTGCAGACGCCGCGCTTCTGCGGAGAGCTTGCCTTGACAGCGCGGTTCTTCAGGGAGTTGAAGCTGCTCTGAAGCGCCGGAGCCTTGGATTTTTTCACAGAAGTCTGTCTTCCTTTTCTGACTAACTGGTTAAATGTAGGCATTCCTTGATTTTTCCTCCTTTGTCATGTCCGCATGCCCCGCATGCGGCGGTTCGGCTGTTGACTTTTGATGGATCGCTTCGTGCGTTTCTGAACGCACAAAAATACGAGCGTGTCTATGACACGCCCGATTATTATAGCCTGTGCGGTCTGTCTCCGTCAAGTTTTAATTTCAAAAAGACGATGAATACAACAAGCGCGGCGGCGACTGTGAAAAGCAGCCGTTTATTTCCCAAGAGCAGCTGGAGCGGATTTCCCGTGACCGAGAAGACCGCAGTGTACCGGGCACTCGTGTTTCCCGCCGGATCCGTCAGATACGCGGACAGCGTATGTGTCCCCCTTCGCGTCACGGTCAATGTGACGCTTCCGGGTTCCTTTTCGCCGGATGTGCCGCCCTCTTCCGTTCGCTCCCGGGCAGGATCCTCCGGCAGAGAATCCGCATCTGCTTTGCCGTTTCCGCTCCCCGTTATGTCTTCTCGCAGATCCCTGCCGTCCAGCATCAATTCTCCGAAAACGGCGTCCGGATCATCCGGAATCAGATGAATCGTCACCGGCGCTTTTCTGACCGCGCCATCTTTTACCCCCAGAACCGTAAGGGCCGGAGCGGTTCGGTCGATCCGGATCTCAGCCTCCTCCATCGAACTGACATGTTTCGCGGCATCTACCGTCTCAATACCGATCCGGTACACCCCGTCGGCACGCAGCGCGTCTGAAAGGGTCAGCCGGTTTCCTTCATAATGATAAGCGCACTCCTCTCCGTTCACGGTCACGGACAGGATCGTGACGGTGTCGACGTCATGGATCAGGAACGACGGGCGGATTTCCTCCGATATCCAGTTCCGGCAGAGCTCGGCCTGTTCGAACTCAAAGACCGTCCCTCTGCAGTTGACCGAGAAGGTCCGTCCCGTCACCGTCCTGTTGCCTGCCGCGTCAAACGCGGTCATTTCAATATGATAGAACCCGTCATCGGTGACGGGATCCAGTTCGCAGAGCCATCCGTCGCCCGTCCGCGTTAAGGCATAAGCCGCGCTCTCCCGCTTCCCTCCGTCCTTTTGTATGAAGCAGCGGAGTCCCGTTTCCAGCGCATGACGATCACGAACCCGCACCCGGATCCGGACCGGCTGTGCGTTGGCGGACTGATCCTTAACGCCCTCTACGTCGATCTCCGGAGGCGTCCTGTCGATGACAAAGGCCCTCGTCCTTTGCAGCACCGTTTCGTTTCCCGCCAGATCCGTCACGCTGCCGGCGATGCGGTACATCCCCTCTTCGCCAAGATCCAGCACAGCTCTATTTCCCGAAAAGACAAGCCTGCTCTGTCCGGCGTCCTCTCCTGCCGAAATGCGATGCCCGCCCGCGAAGTGATCATCCAGGACCTCCAGCTCGATCCTCTGTCCGGTACAAAAACAGGCAGGACCCGGAATCGCGCCGTACCGCCTTTGTTTCGGAAAGAATCCGGTGCTTCTCCGTCTTTGCCTCATCCCTTTTACGGACACGGAAGGAGGTGTCTGATCGATCACAAAATGGCGCGGCGCCTCTCCTTCAAACTCGGCTTCCCCGGACCGGTTTCCCGCCAGGTCTGAAGCCTCCGCGCTCACATCGTAAGTTCCGTCCGCCTCAAAAAGAATGTCGGCACGCCACACTTCTTCTCCGCCCCGCCCGCGCGTTTTGCTGAAGCTTCCCGTCACGTCCGCATTTCCTGTATGGATCCGGATCCCCGAGGGATCCACATTCCGGTCTGTCACCTCGACCCGGGCGCGTCTCCCATGCGGAAGATAAAATCCGTTTCGCATGTCGTTATCCTCGTAGATCACCTTCACAGAAGGCGGTTTCGTATCGATTGAGAAGCGAAAAGACGCCTCGCTTATATTGCCCGCCCGGTCGGCCGTCCTGAGCACGGCTGTCAGGGTGCGGCCTTCGTGTCCGGCCGCCCCGATATTGAGGACGCCTTCCGCCAGGTAAGCCGTCTCCTTCCCTGCTTTATAGAGCACGCTCTTTTCCTCAGTCTCTCCGGTTTCATCCAGGATCAGGCAGACGGCGCTTCCGATCCCGGTGCCTCCTTCTCCCTCGCCCTCATCCCGGATCTCCGCCCGGATCCGGACATCGTGCGAAAAAAGCAGGACGCCGTCCCTTGTCGTCCCCTGCGCTCCTTCTGTAGAAGAGAAAGAGAGAATGGCGGGCGGATCCGGATCGAGGCGGATCTCACCCGGCATCGCGGCCGATGAGCGGTTGCCTGCTCGGTCTTCCAGCATCCATTCCGAGATCCGGAAGGCCCGCCTGCCCGGCACCTTAAAGCGCAGCGCCGCCCCGTACCTGTACTCCTTCGAAGCGCTGCGCCTGAGGCGGATGGCGGGAGACGCGGAGGCGGCGCACTCGATGCGCACAGGCGAGTGTTCCGTCCTGACCGAAGAGCGGATCAGGACCGCTGCCTCCTCGGCTGACGCGATACCTTCATTCCTGACGACAGCGCCGCCGGACGTCATTTTATAAATACCGCGGCCGCCCGCGGCAATCTCGAGGACCCCCTCCGGCTTTGTCCGGTCAATCACGATGTGGTCGCTCTTTCCTTCTTTGTCAAACCCGCAGCCCGCCTCAAAAAGAGGGGCGTTTCCGGCCTTGTCACAGCCGCCCGCGCGGTACCGGTACACCCCGTCCGAGGCCAGCTCATCTTCAAATATACATGCATTTCCCTCTATCTTCACCGGGAATGCATGGATTGCGACTTCTTCGCTGTTATACGCGCCTTGAGAGACGCTGCCCCGCATCACCTCCCAAAGAGAAGGATCCGCCCATGCATCCGTAAAGGAGATCGTCACGCGGCAGGAACTGTTCAGATAATAGCGGTCTCCTTCTTGCTGCTTTTCCTTCCGGCTTGCTTCCGGTGCCTCGATCCGGACACTGCAGGCAGGAGGAACACGGTCCAGTATAAAAGTGCCCTGTGCTCCTTCCGCCCGCAGGCCTTCATACCGCACACGCTCTCCGCCGGCCATCACGCTGACGGTATGCCGGCCATCCTCCCGCAGGCAGCTGCCGATTGCATCTGAAGAAAACGTGCAGATGGTCTCTCCGTCCGCCCCCCGGGACACGGCCGCCTCTTCCGTGATCTCCTTCCCGTCCAGAAAGAGGCGCGCGCCGCGCTTTGCTTCATCTCCATCGGAATAAGCGACGAGCCGGATCCCGCAGTTGTCCCCGCGATAAAACCAGTCGCCCGCGTCATCCCTGCGGCCGCCTTCCATGCGCACGCATACATCACAGCGATCCGGGGCCGCCATTTCCTCATCCGGCCGCCGTTCCGATTCCTCCGTTCGCCGTCCCGATTCCTCCGGCC
>CACXFK010000211.1 GCA_902766945.1 uncultured Lachnospiraceae bacterium
ACAAAAGAAAACCCCATATCCCGGTAGACACGGGTATTCTGGAAATACAGCTGGATCCCGGCCGCAAGCGATGTGCCGAGCAGCATGACGAGGCCCAGAACAGCCAGCGAGGTCAGATTCTTTTTTGCAATGGCGCTTCTTTTTTTTCTCATGCGTGATCCTTCCCGGCAGACGGCACAGATGATACGGATGATACTGTTGACGGATCCGTCCAGTCCGCCTCGATCGCGCCTTCCGCCATATTGGGGTTTTCGCTTGAATACACGACATCCCCGATATACAGTCCGAGCAGCACCACGCAGAGGCCGATCAGCACCTGCTGCCTGATCTTTGAGACCAGGAAATCGAAAACAGGAGCCAGAAGATAGACGACCATGCAGCATCCGACGCCGAAAACCAGGAGCCCCTCGGCGCAGATCCGGCCGTGCAGATTCAGGAAATACCCGTCATAGGACCACCATCTCTGATGATACTTTGTCTCAAGATACCAGCCGGACAGGTATTCCAGCGCGCCGCAGACCACGATCGAGGCAAAGAACTCGGCAACCGGGTTCTTGCGGAACCGGCTGCACACGAGCAGCGCCACAACGCCGCCGCTGCCGTAGATCGGAAGCCACGGGCCGTGCAGCGTGCCCCGGTTGGCGAACGAGCCCATCTGGATATAGTGCAGCAGCACTTCCCAGCTCCATCCGACAAAAGAGAACGTGATAAACAGCAGGATCAGCGTCCAGACGGTATAATGCCTGAGGAACGTGAAATGGCCCGTCTTTGCCATATTCATCTTCTTCCACATCGGGTTCAGCCTCAGCGGATACGACTCCCCGGCCATGCTCTTCCTGTAGCGGTCGACCATGTACAGCCGGCCTTCCTGTTCGTCATAGGCCTTTTTCTCCTTCAGCGAGCCGGCCCAGATACTGAACCATTCCGCGATGAATCTGCGCCACCCTTTGAGCTCGATGCGGTCTTCATGGATCAGCGTAATCTCGTCGATCACGTCGAAATACGTCTCATAGAGAAGGATGCGGTCGGCTTTCATAAAGAGCCATTTGTCGAAAAGAAGTTCCGTTCCTTCGACTCCCTTCTCGATCGCTTCCTCACGCACTCTGGCATAAAACTCCGAGTAGCAGGCCATCCTGTACGCATTGCCGTAGATCAGGTCCGAAACGCCAAACGTCACAATGCCGAGCAGAATCCATCCGATAAAGGTAAGCATAAACTTGAACAGTTCAAACTTGTGGCCGTCCATCATTTTCCTGGACAGCGTAAGGGCATCCCGGGCGGAGATGTCCGGGTTCTCGGCCACAATATACGGAACGGCGAAATAGGAAAACCACTTGATGACCCCGCCGATGATCGTAAAGCTCCACAAAGTGAAGCAGATATACTTCACCATCATGACAACGGAGGCATTTTTCCACTTGCGGACGCCGGCAAAGAACAGCACATTATGGAACGGCACGTTCTCATAGACGCGCGCCTCGAGGAAGAGCCGCCGGACCGCCGCCGACATCACGTTCAGCAGGAACATGAAAACCAGCAGGTAGAACAGCGCATAGCCCCCCATCATGAGGACCGGGACCATCTCGTCCGAGCGGGTCAGGGACCGGAGCATCTGCGAGAAGACAATGATCACACCGCCGGACCCGAACGAGTTGACGATCTGCGCCAGCACCCCGTTTGTCCGTCCGAGAGCCGCGGACTTGCTGCTGGACTGAAGCTTCTGAAGCAGGTTGTTTGATTTCAGCATACCCTCGTTCAGCCTGCCGTTCACGATGTCGTCCCACACTTCACTTGTCGGGAAGATCTGGCTCAGCGTGAACACGGAACCCGGGTCCGGAAGCCCGTCTTTGTCTGTGCGCGCATAGAGCGGTCCGAAGCCATGTTCCCACTGGGTTGTGGTAAATGTGATCTCAGTGCCGAAAAAAGTCAGCACCAGGGACAGAAAGATCAGTACAACCAGATGACTTCTTACAACGGCGTGACCGCTTGCTTTCACCTTTTTGCGGTCCTGAAAAATGGTATTGCTTCTCATTGCATCCCTCTTACAGCTATTATTCTGTCATTCACTTTAGCATGTGCGGCGGAAAATGTCCATCCGGTCGGAAAGGCCCGGCAATACTGCGCAATTTGTCTCACAGGAAATCCGGAGGAA
>CACXFK010000212.1 GCA_902766945.1 uncultured Lachnospiraceae bacterium
TGGAAGAAAGAAACCTCAGAAAGACACGTGTCGGACATGTCGTCAGCAACAAGATGGACAAGACCATTGTCGTTGCGATTGAAGACCATGTGCAGCATCCGCTCTACAAGAAAATCGTCAAGAAGACCTACAAGCTTAAGGCACACGATGAAAACAACGAGTGCAGCATCGGCGATACAGTGAAGGTCATGGAGACGAGACCGCTCTCCAAGGATAAGAGATGGCGCCTTGTCCAGATCATCGAGAAGGCGAAGTAATTTACGGAGGAAACAGGTATGATTCAACAGGAAACAAGACTGAAAGTCGCCGATAACACCGGTGCGAAGGAGATCCTGTGCATCCGCGTGAGCGGCGGTTCTACCAGAAGATATGCCTTTATCGGCGATACAATCGTAGCTACGGTCAAAGATGCAACACCCGGCGGCGTTGTCAAGAAGGGTGATGTCGTGAAGGCTGTCGTGGTCCGTACAAAGCACGGCGCACGCAGAAAAGATGGTTCCTACATCAAGTTTGATGAAAATGCTGCTGTCATCATCAAGGATGACAATACACCGAGAGGCACCCGTATCTTTGGACCGGTCGCCCGTGAGCTCCGCGAGAAGCAGTTCATGAAGATTGTTTCTCTTGCTCCGGAAGTACTATAAGGAGGAACCCAGTAAGATGGCATCATTAAAGATCAAAAAGGGCGATACCGTCAGGGTTATCACCGGCAAGGACAAGGACAAAGAAGGCAAGGTGCTTGCTGTCAACGTGAAGAAGAACACGGTTATCGTCGAAGGCGTCAATATGGTGACGAAACATCAGAAGCCGAGCGCTGCGAATCAGCAGGGCGGCATCGTCAATACAGAAGCTCCGATCAACATCTCCAACGTCATGTACCTTCATAAAGGACAGCCGACGCGTATCGGCTTCAAGGTCGAGGGAGACAAGAAGGTTCGCGTAGCGAAAGCTACAGGCGAAACGATCGACTAAGAGGGGAGGACACAGATTTGAGCAGAATGAAAGAACTGTACGACAGCGAAATCGCTGCCGCAATGCAGAAAAAATTCGAATACAAGAATCCGATGGAAATCCCGAAGCTCGTCAAGATCGTCGTCAACATGGGTGTTGGTGAAGCGAAGGAAAACGTCAAGCTTCTCGATGCAGCCGTGACGGATATGGAGACCATCACAGGTCAGAAAGCCATCCGCACAAAGGCTAAGAAGTCCATCGCGAACTTCAAGATTCGTGAAGGCATGCCGATCGGCTGCAAGGTTACGCTCCGCGGCGAGAGAATGTACGAGTTTGCTGATCGTCTGATCAACCTTGCTCTTCCGCGCGTCCGTGACTTCCACGGCGTCAATCCGAATGCGTTTGACGGAAGAGGCAACTACGCGCTCGCGATTAAAGAACAGCTCATCTTCCCGGAGATCGAGTATGACAAGGTCGACAAGGTCCGCGGCATGGACGTCATCTTTGTCACAACCGCGAAGACTGATGAGGAAGCACGTGAACTGCTCAGGCTTTTCAATATGCCGTTTGCGAAGTAAGGGAGAAGAGTTATGGCTAAGAAATCGATGAAATTAAAGCAGGCGAAGAAGCCGAAGTTCTCTACCAGAGCCTATACACGCTGCAGGATCTGCGGTCGTCCGCACTCCGTCCTCAGAAAGTACGGGATCTGCCGTGTCTGCTTCCGTGAACTTGCATATAAGGGCGAGATCCCGGGCGTCAAGAAGGCGTCCTGGTAACGAGTGAAGAAAGGAGCGTCACCAAATGAGAACGACGAATGATCCGATCGCAGATATGCTTACGAGAATTCGTAACGCAAATACTGCAAAGCATGATACAGTCGATATCCCGGTTTCCAAGATGAAGCTTGCGATCGCGGATATCCTCGTGGATGAAGGATATATTGCAAAATACGATCTGGTCGGTGAAGGTACTGACAGCGCGATCCGTGTCGTGCTGAAGTATGGCGCTGACAAAAATGAAAAGATCATCTCCGGCCTGAAGAGAATCTCCAAACCGGGCCTCAGAATCTATGCGGACAACGAAAACCTTCCGAAGGTGCTCGGCGGTCTCGGCATTGCGATCATTTCCACCAGCCAGGGCGTTATGACGGACAAGAAGGCGAGAAAACTCGGCATCGGCGGCGAAGTTCTTGCGTACGTCTGGTAATTACATACAACAAGGCTGAAAACAGAAGAGGGCAACCTCTTCCGACAATCTAAGTCAGGAGGAAAACTATGTCAAGAATTGGCAGACTGCCGGTCGTCATTCCCGCCGGCGTCACAGTCGATGTAAAAGAAGGCAATACCGTTACGGTAAAAGGCCCGAAGGGAACACTTGAAAGATCATTTGCTCCCCAGATCGGCATCGATGTAAACGGAAACGAAGTCGTCGTCACAAGACCTGACGACAAGAAGGAAAATAAAGCACTTCACGGCCTCACACGCGCCCTGATCCACAATATGGTCGTCGGCGTCAGCGATGGATTCTCCAAGGTCCTCGAGGTCAACGGTGTTGGTTATAAGGCCCAGAAGCAGGGCAAGAAACTGGTTCTCTCACTCGGCTACAGCCATCCGGTGGAAATGGAAGATCCGGAAGGCGTCGAGTCTGCGGTTGACGGCAACAAGATCACTGTCTCCGGCATCAGCAAAGAGAAGGTCGGACAGTACGCAGCTGAAATCCGCGGCAAGAGACCGCCGGAACCCTATAAGGGCAAAGGCATCAAGTACAGCGACGAGTTCATCCGCCGCAAGGTCGGCAAGACCGGTAAAAAATAAAGAAAGGAGAGGGTAAGTCATGATAAAGAAAGCATCAAGAACGGAAATCCGTGAGAAGAAGCACAAAAGACAGCGCGGCCATATCAGCGGTACACCGGAATGCCCGAGACTGGCAGTTTTCCGCAGCAATAAGCATATGTATGCGCAGATCGTGGATGACGTTGCCGGCAAAACGCTGGTGTCTGCTTCCACTCTCCAGGCGGATGTCAAAGCAGGTCTCGAGTACACAGACAACGTTGAGGCTGCTGCTGCAGTCGGCAAGGTGATCGGCGAGAAAGCCGTTCAGGCAGGCATTAAGACCGTCGTTTTTGACCGTGGAGGATTCCTCTATCACGGCAAGATCCAGGCACTTGCGGACGCGGCCAGAGAAGCGGGCCTTGAATTCTAACAAGGAGAGGGTAAGTACATGAGACCTAACGAGGATAAAAGAAGAGAAAAAGAAGATAACGGTCTGGAAGACAGAGTCGTTGCCATCAAGCGCGTAACCAAGGTTGTCAAGGGCGGCCGCAACATGCGCTTCTCGGCTCTGGTCGTTGTCGGAGATGGAAACGGACATGTCGGTGCAGGCCTGGGCAAGGCAGCTGAAATTCCGGAAGCAATTCGCAAAGGCAAGGAAGACGCTGTCAAGCATATGATCACGGTCGCAAGAACGGATTTCGGCAGCATTACGCATGACAATATCGGCAAATACGGCGGCGCTTCAGTGCTTCTGAAGAGAGCTCCGGAAGGTACCGGCGTTATCGCCGGCGGCTGCGCCCGTGCAGTCATCGAGCTTGCCGGCATCACGAATATCCGTACGAAGTCTCTGGGCTCCAACAACAAGCAGAACGTCGTGTTCGCAACGCTTGCCGGACTCAAAGAGATCAAAACTCCTGAAGAAGTCGCTCGTCTCCGCGGTAAGACCGTTGAAGAGATACTGGCATAAGGAGGAAGAAAATGGCTGACAAGAAATTAAAGATTACACTCGTGAAATCTACTATCGGCGCTGTACCGAAGAACCGCAAGGTTGTCGAATCCATGGGATTCAAAAAGCTGGGATCCAGCGTCATTCTTCCGGACAATGCCGCCACACGCGGACAGCTGGCCAAGATCGGCTATCTCGTCAAAGTGGAAGAAGTCGAATAATTGGGAGGTGTGAGTATGGATTTATCAAATTTATCACCGGCTGAAGGCTCCAGAAAGAGCGACAACTTCCGCAGGGGCCGTGGACACGCTTCCGGAAACGGCAAGACAGCCGGCAAGGGCCACAAGGGTCAGAAAGCCCGTTCGGGCGCACCCAGACCCGGATTCGAAGGCGGCCAGATGCCTCTTTACAGACGTCTGCCGAAGCGCGGCTTCACAGACCGCAACTCCAAAGTGATTACTGCCATTAATGTGTCTGTGCTGAATCGTTTCGAGGACGGCACGGAAGTGACACCGGCGCTTCTCCTTGAGAGCGGCGCAGTTTCCAAGATCGTAGACGGAGTCAAGATTCTTGGCGGCGGCGAACTGACAAAGAAGCTCACAGTCAAGGTGCATGCAGTCAGTGAAGGCGCAAAGAGTAAAATTGAAGCGGCAGGCGGCACAGTCGAGGTGATCTGATGTTTAGAAAAATTGCTGATGCATTTAAGGTAAAGGATATCCGGCACAGACTTTTCTATGTGCTCCTTTGCCTTGTTATCATCAGAATCGGTTCACAGATTCCGGTTCCGGGCGTCAACGCAAGCTATTTCAAAGAGTGGTTTGCAAATCAGGCGGGGGACGCGTTCAACTTCTTTGACGCGTTCACCGGCGGCTCGTTCTCGAGCATGTCCATCCTGGCCCTGTCCATCACACCGTACATTACATCGTCCATTATCATCGAGCTTCTCACGATCGCGATTCCCGCGCTCGAGGAGATGCAGCGCGACGGTGAAGACGGCAGGAAGAAGATGGTGGCTATCACCCGTTACCTGACGGTCGGACTTTCACTTTTCGAATCAATTGCGATGACAGTCGGATTCGGAAGACAGGGACTGATTCCCAACATTAACTTCCTGAGCGGACTGGCTGTAGTCGTAGCGCTTACAGCAGGCTCCTGCTTCCTGATGTGGATCGGCGAGCAGATCACGGAGAAGGGTATCGGAAACGGTATTTCCATGGTCCTTCTGATCAACATCGTGTCCCGTCTGCCTCAGGACCTGACAAGCCTCTATGAGCAGTTTGTCCAGGGCAGAACCATTGCGAAGATGGGCCTTGCGATTATCATTATCGCGGCGATCATCATCCTGATGATCGTGCTGGTCTGCATCCTGAACGGCGCAGAGCGTCATATTCCGGTGCAGTACGCGAAGAAGACCGTCGGCCGCCGTATGGTGGGCGGACAGTCGACACACATTCCGCTTAAGGTCAACACGGCAGGCGTTATCCCGATCATCTTTGCGTCATCGATCATGTCCTTCCCGGGCATCATCGCGACGTTCGCGGGAAAAGCCGGCGCCGGCGGAAGGTTTGGTACGATCCTGGCCATCCTGAGCGAGAACAACTGGTTTGACCGCTCGCATCCGCTTTACAGCATCGGTCTTGTGATCTACATCGTACTTGTTGTGTTCTTTGCTTACTTCTATACTTCGATCACCTTCAATCCGCTGGAGATCGCTGACAACATGAAGAAGCAGGGCGGCTTTATCCCGGGCATCCGTCCCGGCAAGCCCACAACCGAGTATCTGACGCAGATCCTTAACTACATCATTTTCATAGGTGCGATCGGTCTTGTGATCGTGGGCATCATCCCGTTCTTCTTCAACGGCGTGTTCAGCGCATCGGTTTCTTTCGGCGGAACGTCCCTGATCATTATCGTCGGCGTTATCCTTGAGACCGTGAAGCAGATCGAGGCTATGATGGTAGTCAGAAATTACAAGGGATTCCTGAGCGAGTAAAAAACATGATTCCGGCGCAGTGCCGGATGCCAGGGGAAGGCACGAGAGGCGCAGATGGCGTCCCCGGGCGTTCCCTTGGATTTTTTCATAAACAGGTTCTTTTAAGATTTAGGAGGTAATCTTATGAGACTTATCATGCTTGGTGCGCCGGGCGCAGGAAAAGGCACCCAGGCAGCCAGAGTGGCTGCGCAGCTTTCGATTCCCCATATCTCAACAGGCGACATTTTCCGTGCCAATTTAAAGAACGGGACGGAGCTTGGCCTCAAAGCCAAGGAGTACATGGACGCAGGAAAACTTGTTCCGGACGAGCTGACCTGTGATCTCGTGGCGGATCGTCTGCAGCAGTCTGACTGCGGCGGCGGTTTCATCCTTGACGGTTTCCCGCGCACGATTCCGCAGGCGGAAGCGCTTGACAAGGTTCTTGAAAAACTCGGTGTGTCGATTGACTACGCGGTCGATATCGACGTTCCGGATGAAGCTATCGTGAACAGAATGTCCGGAAGACGCGCCTGTGTCGGATGCGGCGCCACATATCACATCGCGTTCAATCCTCCGAAGGTCGAGGGCGTCTGCGACAAGTGCGGAGCGAAGCTGATCCTTCGTGACGACGACAAACCAGAAACGGTACAGACCAGACTTTCGGTCTACCATGATCAGACACAGCCGCTTATCGATTTCTATAAGAAGAAAGACAAGCTGGTGCAGGTGGACGGCACGATGCCGATGGACGACGTATTTGCTGCGATCCTGAACGTGATCGGAAAGTAATCTATGCCGGTTACTGTAAAAACGGAACGCGAAATCGCGCTGATGCGTGAATCCGGCCATCGGCTTGAACAGGTTCATCTCGCGATGAAAGAGCTGATCCGCCCGGGCATCTCAACCTGGGAGATCGACGAGTTCGGCGAACGGATGATCCGCAAACTGGGAGGGATCCCGAATTTCAAGAATTATGAGGGATTCCCTTCCGCGATCTGCATCTCGGTCAATGATGAAGTCGTCCACGGCATACCCAGCCGGGAGCGTATCCTGAAGGAGGGCGATATCGTTTCGCTCGATGCCGGAATGATCTGGCAGGGATATCACTCCGACGCGGCCAGAACGTGGGGCGTCGGACAGATTTCCGAAGAAGCCGCAAGTCTCATCGAAGTGACGAGACAAAGCTTTTTCGAAGGACTTCGTTTCGCGCGGGCCGGCTGTCATCTCTTTGAGATATCAAAAGCCATCGGAGCATACGCCGAAGCTTGCGGCTGCGGGGTCGTGGAGGATCTCTGCGGGCACGGGATCGGAACGCATCTTCACGAAGCTCCGCAAATCCCGAACTTCAGGCAGAAGGGCAGAGGCATCCTGCTCGTGTCGGGGATGACGCTGGCTATAGAACCGATGATAAATGCAGGCGGAAAAGAAGTAAACTGGTCCCCTGACGGCTGGACCGTGAAGACCGGCGACGGATCCTTATCCGCACATTACGAGAATACGGTTCTCATCACGGACAATGAACCGGAACTGTTCACCTGTACGCATTTATAAACAGCATTAAGGAGGAAGCATATATGTCGAAGGCCGATGCGATTGAGGTCGAAGGCACAGTACTTGAGAAGCTCCCCAACGCCATGTTCAAGGTGGAGCTTGAAAACAAGCATGTGGTATTAGCTCATATCAGCGGAAAACTCCGCATGAACTTTATCAGGATCCTGCCGGGCGACAAGGTGACGATTGAACTGTCACCGTATGATCTCGACAAGGGCAGAATCATCTGGCGCGATAAGTAAATTCATTTAAATAATCGTTGCATTTTACAATGAGGCGTGATATTATGTATATCGCGCTTTTTTGTATGAAAGGCGTTATTTGTGTCGCCAACGCGGCAGATGTATCAGGAAAAGAACAGTAAGAAAGGAGGCATCCGATGAAGGTCAGATCTTCGGTCAAACCGATGTGCGAAAAGTGCAAGGTCATCAAGAGAAAAGGTTCGATCCGCATTATCTGCGAGAACCCGAAGCACAAGCAGAGACAGGGCTGAAAGACTCAGCGCTGAACATCCATTAAGCCAGACACGGTCTGCTGCGCGGCTGCTCAGATCGTTCCTATAGATCAGCTCTTTGGAGTCGCTTCTATAGTGCTTAATACCGGTGCGTCATCTGTTATTATCACCGGAAAGGCCGGTCTTGCTTCGGGAGTGATGAACCGGAGAACAAAGAGATCCGGCTGGGTTTCGAAATCCCCGGAACCCCAATTAGGAAACTATCATTATTGTATTATGATCCAGGAGGAAACTTAAGTGGCTCGTTTAGCTGGAGTTGATTTACCAAGAGATAAGAGAATTGAAATCGGACTCACCTATATTTACGGCATCGGCAGAAGCCAGTCCGTCCGCATCCTGAGTGAAGCGGGTGTGGATCCGAATACGCGCGTCCGCGACCTGACCGACGAAGAGGTCAGCAAACTCAAGGACGTGATCGACAATACCTGCACCGTCGAAGGTGATCTTCGCAGACAGGTGGCTATGGATATTAAGCGTCTTCAGGAAATCGGATGCTACAGAGGTATTCGTCACAGAAAAGGACTTCCGGTCCGCGGCCAGAATACCAAGAACAACGCGCGTACGCGCAAGGGACCGAGACGTACGGTCGCGAACAAGAAGAAGTAATACTGTTTTTTATACATACGGATGAAAGGAAAGTAGGTTAGTTTTTATGGCAGCAAAGTCAAATAAGAAGACATCGGCAAAGCGCCGTGTCAGGAAAAACGTTGAACATGGACAGGCACATATTCAGTCATCCTTCAACAACACGATCGTGACGCTGACGGATGCACAGGGCAACGCTCTTTCATGGGCGTCCGCAGGCGGCCTGGGATTCCGCGGTTCAAGGAAATCTACTCCTTATGCAGCACAGATGGCAGCGGAAACTGCTACAAAGGCAGCGCTGATTCACGGACTGAAGACAGTGGACGTCTTTGTCAAGGGCCCGGGTTCGGGACGTGAAGCGGCGATCCGTGCGCTCTCTGCAGCCGGCCTTCAGGTCCTCAGCATTAAGGACTGCACACCGGTGCCGCATAACGGATGCCGTCCGCCGAAGCGCAGACGCGTATGAGGTTTATGCGGATTTCTATCTGACGAACATATCGATCATTCAGGCCCGGCATGCGCTGCCCGTTTCGGGATACGTGCAGCGGCTTATGAGACGCAACGTGCGGCCTGAATCTGTACTCCCGGTACTTAGGAGGTTCAAAAAAGAAAATGGCAGTAAACAGAGTACCTGTCCTTAAGAGATGCAGATCGCTCGGCATCGAGCCCCAGTATCTCGGCATTGACAAGCAGTCATGGAGAAAGCTCATCAGATCCAACCGCAAGGTTTCCGAGTACGGTCAGCAGCTCCGTGAAAAGCAGAAAGCTAAGTTCATCTACGGCGTTCTTGAGAAGCCGTTCCGCAATTATTATGAGAAGGCTGACCGCCAGTCCGGTATGGCGGGCGAGAACCTGATGCGCATGCTCGAGCTTCGCCTCGACAACGTGATCTTCCGTCTCGGCTTTGCCCGCACAAGACGTGAAGCACGCCAGATCGTCGATCACAAGCATGTACTTGTCAACGGCAAGTGCGTCAACATCCCGTCCTATCAGGTCAAGGCCGGCGATAAGATCGAGATCAAAGAAAACAAGAAATCTTCTCCGAGATACAAGGCAGAGAACGGCATTCTCGCCGCCACGGCCGGCAGAGTTGTCCCGGAATGGCTTGAATCCGACAGCGAGAACCTGACAGGCACTGTGAAGGAAGCGCCGGCAAGATCCGCTATCGACGTCCCGGTCAACGAGATGCTCATCGTCGAGTTGTACAGCAAATAAAGCTTGAGCGCAACCCTTCATAAACCCAAAACCTTAAGGAGGGATTCTTAGTGTTTGATTTTAACAAACCGAAAATTACGATTGAGGAGCTGTCTTCAGATAAGCGTTACGGAAGATTTGTCGTGGAGCCGCTCGAGAGAGGCTATGGCACGACGCTCGGAAATTCTCTGAGAAGGATCATGCTCTCCTCCCTCCCCGGTGCAGCCGTCTCCCAGGTTAAGATTGACGGAGTTCTGCACGAATTCAGCCCGATTCCGGGTGTGAAGGAAGACGTCTCAGAGATTATCATGAATTTGAAATCTCTCGCGATCCGCAATACTTCCGAAACTGACGAACCGAAAACCGCTTATATCGAGTTTGCGGGAGAGGGCGTCGTACATGCGTCCGATATTCAGGTTGACCCGGATATCGAGATCATGAACCCGGATCAGGTGATCGCGACGCTTGACAGCGCGGACTGCACGCTGAACATGGAGATGACGATCACCAAGGGACGCGGATATATCAGCGCGGACAAGGGCAAGTCCGACGATCAGCCGATCGGTGTGATCGCAGTTGACTCGATTTACACTCCTGTTGACCGCGTCAATATGCGCGTCGAGAATACGCGTGTCGGCCAGCAGACCGACTTCGACAAGCTTACGCTTGATGTCTGGACACGCGGCACACTGAGCCCCGAAGAGGCTGTTTCCCTTGCAGCCAAGGTGCTGAACGAGCATCTGAAGCTCTTCGTCGACCTGACCGAGACGGCGAAAACCGCCGAGGTCATGATCGAAAAAGAAGATCAGGGAAAAGAAAAAGTGCTCGAGATGAATATCGACGAGCTTGAGCTCTCCGTACGTTCCTACAACTGCCTGAAGAGGGCAGGGATCAATACGGTTGAAGAACTCTGCAACAAGACTTCCGAGGATATGATGAAGGTCCGGAATCTCGGCCGTAAATCTCTGGAAGAAGTACTTGCGAAGCTGAAAGAGCTTGGTCTTTCACTCAGACCGAGCGAAGAGTAACGGATTCATACGCACCGCCAGTAAGACCGAAGAGCATGGCGGAACAGCGCACCGTCATTAGGAGGACTAATTTTTCATGTCAGGATACAGAAAACTGAGCAGAACATCTGCGCAGAGAAAAGCACTGCTTAGAAACCAGGTAACCGCACTTCTTTTCCACGGCAAGATCGTCACGACAGAGGCGAAGGCCAAGGAAGTAGCCAAGATCGCTGAAGGCCTCATCGCTCTTGCGGTCAAGGAACAGGATCACTATGAGACCGTTACAGTGACCTGCAAAGTCCCGAAGAAGGACGCAGAGGGAAAGCGCGTCAAGGAAGAAAGAGACGGCAAGAAGGTTACGGTTTATCTCGAGGAGCAGAAGGAGATCAAGAAGGATCTTCCTTCCAGACTTCACGCGAGAAGAAAGATGAACCGCGTGTTCTATCCGGTCACGGTTGTTCCGAAGGAAGGCAAGGGCCGCAAGAAGGGAACAAAGAAGATCGATATGGCCGAGAAGATGTTCACGGAGATCGCGCCGAAGTATACAAACCGCAACGGCGGCTATACGCGTATCGTAAAGATCGCGCAGCGTCCGGGCGACGGCGCCATGAAGGTTCTTCTTGAGCTGGTCTGATATAAAGTGTGAGGACTGCAAAGGGTCAGGGCATGACTGATATGCCCTGACCCTTTTTTCTTCCTTTTTTGTGCATAATGCATTATAATTGCGAAAGCAGCGTTTCTTTTTTACAGGCGAAAAGCTGCAGGAGGAATTACATGGATAATAATCCGAACGGGCAAAAAAACGGGAATAATAAGAACCGTCAGTTTCTTCTGATCCTGCTCGTGTGCGTACTCATCAGCATGCTGTGCATGAGCGCATTTTCGGGCATGCTCAGTGATACGTCTTCGCGCAAGATTACATACGATGAGTTTATCGCGATGCTTGATAAGGGCGAAGTGAAATCAGTCCTCATCAAATCGGACACGATCGAGATCACGCCGAAAGCGGCTGAAACGGCCGTCAGCATGCTTCGCTATTACACGATCCGGACTGAAGACCTGACCGCACTGACGGAGAGACTGGAAAAGGCAAATGTTTCCTTCTCCGGAAAAGAATCCTCGGTGATGGGAGAGATTGCGGCCACTGTCCTCAGTTTTGTGCTCCCGTTTGTGTTCTTTATGCTGATTCTCAATCTGTTCATGGGACGGATGGGAAAAGGCGGCATGATGGGCGTCGGACGGAGCCGCGCGAAATCATATGTGCAAAAGAGCACGGGCGTGACATTCAAAGACGTGGCAGGAGAAGACGAGGCCAAGGAATCCCTGCAGGAGGTCGTCGGGTTCCTGCATGATCCGGGACGGTATGTGTCGATCGGAGCGAAGCTTCCGAAAGGGGCGCTCCTCGTCGGACCTCCCGGTACCGGCAAGACGCTGCTGGCCAAGGCTGTGGCCGGCGAAGCCGACGTGCCGTTCTTCTCACTGTCCGGCTCCGAATTTGTCGAGATGTTCGTCGGCGTCGGCGCGAGCCGGGTCCGCGACCTGTTTGACGAGGCGAAGAAAAATTCTCCCTGCATCATTTTTATCGATGAGATCGATGCGATCGGCAAGACGAGAGACGGAGGCCGTTTCGGCGGAAATGATGAGCGGGAGCAGACGCTGAACCAGCTGCTGGCCGAGATGGACGGTTTCGACTCCTCCAAGGGTCTCCTGATCCTGGCTGCGACGAACCGGCCGGAAGTGCTCGATCCGGCGCTTCTTCGTCCGGGGCGCTTTGACCGGAGAATCATCGTGGACCGGCCGGACCTGAAGGGGCGGGTCGCGATCCTGAAAGTACACTCCAAAGATGTTCTGATGGACGATACGGTGGACCTGGACGCGATTGCACTGGCTACCGGCGGCGCTGTGGGATCCGACCTGGCCAATATGATTAATGAAGCCGCGATCCTCGCGGTCAAGCGGGGACGTCAGGCGGTGTGCCAGAAAGACCTGCTTGACGCCGTGGAGGTCGTACTGGTCGGCAAAGAGAAGAAGGACAGGATCCTCGGACCGGAGGAGAGGAGGATCGTCTCCTATCATGAGGTCGGTCATGCGCTGCTGACTGCGCTTCAGAAGCATGCCGAGCCGGTTCAGAAGATCACGATCATCCCGAGGACGATGGGCGCGCTCGGCTATGTGCTGCAGGTGCCTGAGGAAGAGAAGTATCTGAACACAAAGAAAGAACTTGAGTCGAGGCTCGTGGTGGCGCTGGGCGGACGCGCTGCGGAGGAGATCGTATTTGATACCGTGACGACCGGTGCGGCCAATGACATCGAGCAGGCCACATCGATCGCGCGCGCGATGATCACACAGTACGGTATGTCCGAGAAATTCGGTCTTATGGGGCTTGCGAGCGCCCAGAACCAGTATCTCGACGGAAGAACCGTTCTCAACTGCGGCGACCAGACCGCGACCGAGATTGATCACGAGGTCATGGCGCTTCTCAAGCGTTCCTACGAGGAAGCGCTCAGACTGCTGCGCGCCCACAGACACACGATGGACAGGATCGCGGAATATCTGATCAGCAAAGAGACGATCACCGGCAA
>CACXFK010000213.1 GCA_902766945.1 uncultured Lachnospiraceae bacterium
CGGGGAACAGGCATCCATACGGAACGTGACGGAGTCCCGGATTGCGTGAACATGCAGTCCGGGACTTCTTTTATCCAATAGTAAATCCGGAGGACTTTCGTGTAAGACAAAAAAAGGGTTCCCTTGCGGGAACCCGGAAATACATGATGGTTTATCTGATCCTGCCTGCTGATGTTCCGCGAAAGCCCGCGGGCATCCATGCAGCAGTTCGCGCTCCTTAGTCGAGCTTCAGTCCGCTGAGCAGGGAACCAAGCGATGTGGTCAGCTTCTCGGACTTCGGAATGACGACACGCTCTTCCTCAACCGGTCTTGCAGCCGGAGCGGACTCATCGAGCGCCTTCATGGAAAGAGAGATCTTGCCGTCCTTGACAGCCGTCACCTTGACCTTGACCGTATCGCCGACCTTCAGAACTTCCGACGGATGCTTCAGACGCTTCTCGGAAGAGATCTGGGAGATGTGCACAAGGCCGTCCACGCCGCTGCCCAGATTGACAAAGGCGCCGTAGTTCATAAGGGAAGCGACCTTGCCTTCCGTGACAAGACCGACTTCGATGTTGGAGATGCGCTCTGCCTTCTCGGCGTTGCGTCTCTCACGGAGAATATCTCTGGAGGAAAGGACGAGGCGCTTGCCTTCCTGCTCGGCCGTGATGACGCGGACCGGAATGGTCTGTCCCTTAAATGTCGTCAGATCCTCGACGTAGTCAAGCGAGAGCTGGGAAGCCGGAACGAAAGCACGGACGCCGTTCAGATAGCCGACAACGCCGCCCTTGACCGCGTCAACGACCTTGATCTCCGTATCCGTCTTTTCTTCTTTCATCTTCCTGAATTCTTCCCACGCCAGTTTTTCCATCGCATTCCTGCGGGAAAGAAGGATGTTGCCGCGGCCGTCATCCGTGCGGAGCACGATGGCTTTGACCGGGTCGCCGACCTTGACGTCGTTTTTGATCGAGAAGCCGGGGTCTCCCGAGTAATCGAGCTTTCTGATGATGCCTTCAGCAAAGTACTGCAGATCGACCGTCACTTCCTCTTCGGATACGCCGGCCACAGTGCCTTCCACCAGGTCGCCGACTTCGATGCGGCGCATGGAATTGCTGAGTTCATTCTGATAGTCGTCCATGGACTCGGCCGGTGCCGAAGGTGCCTGTGCGGCAGGGGCCGCATCAGCGGATGTCTCCGGTGCAGCAGCTTCTTCAACCGCAGCGGCTGCAGCTTCGGCTGCGGCTTCTCCGGCCGCCTGAGCGACTGTCTCGGATGTCTCGATTGCTTCTCTCATTTCTTCAGACATAGATGTGTTTTCCTCCCTGAATCCAGTTACTGGAGGAACGATCAGGCAGTTCCCCCCTTTGCCTGACAGTGCCGGCCCGCCATGGACTGGTTTTTTGAGTGTCCGGACCGGGAAAGCCTGCCAAGAGCAAGTGTATCATATTTTTAAGGGAACGTGCAGACCTTTTTCAAGAAAATCAAAGATTATTTCGCTGTTCAAATGTTTCCTGAAATGTGCTATGATTTCAGGAGTATTTCTTGAGACGGCACGGGGGATCGGATGGAAGAGAAACTGAAGCGGAAACAAGGAGGAAGGCTGACGGTTTTGTCCGTGATCCTGATTCAGCTGGCCGTGATCGTTTATACCGGATCCGGCATCTGTTCCAAGATGGCGTCCGGCAAAAAAGGCTCGGTCACGCTTTTCGGACACACGATCCGCGGGCTCTCTGCGGCCGGTTACGCCTGGCTGTTTCTGGAAGTCTGCTGTCTCGGTCTGTATGCCGTCCTCTGGCAGCAGATCATCAAACGGTTCGACTTATCTGTCGCATACTGCAACCGGGCATTTGCAGTCTGCTGGTCCTTTCTATGGGGCGTCCTTCTCTTCGGGGAGAAGGTGCGGCCGCTCAATCTGGCCGGGATCGCGGTCGTTTTGGCCGGCATCCTTCTGGTGAATTCGGATGCACAGTGAGTTTACACCGTGGGTACTCATGTTCGTCGCGTCTTCCACGATAGCGGCATTTGCCCAGCTGCTGCTGAAAAAGAGCGCGAACGAGACGCATAGAGGGCTTCTCGGAGAGTACCTGAACTGGAAGGTCATCGTCGGATATGCACTGATGTTCGCAGGCATGCTGCTTGGCGTGATCGGATACGGAAAAGGCGTGCAGGTGAAAAGCGGGTCCGTCACGGAGACCATCGGAATAGTGGAGGTTGCGGTGCTCAGCGCCATTTTCTTTAAGGAAAAGCTGACCCGCAGGAAAGTGCTCGGAATCGTTCTGATTATCGGGGGCATCGTGATGTTTCATTTTGCATAAGGGAGTCTTTTGCCATGAGCGATTTTGATGAGATCAAAAGTACGATCGACCGGGTGTCGGACATGATCGACGAGGCCATCAGTACCAATGATTACACGGATCTGAGCAGACAGATCGGCGGCCTCATGCGGAGCGCTACGGATGCCGTGCAGAAGACGGCGTCTTCTTTTGCGGCAGGCGTGAACGAGGCGGCCAGGCAAAATGACCTGCGTCAGGGATCATCCCGCAGAGAACTGGATCAGTCGGCGCAGCAAAGGAGGGCGGAAGCCCGCCGGAAGGCTAAGGAAAGGGCGGACAGGGAAGCGTACGAGGCGCAGTATTTTGCGAAAACGGAGGATGCGACCGGTCCGAAGATCCTCTCTGTGATCGGGGCGGCCGGAGCGGTTGTTTTCGGAAGTCTCACCCTGATCTTAGGCGTCTTTTCATCGGCAATCGGGGGGATCGCCGGCGGACTCACCGCTCCGCTCGCGGTCGTGACCGGGGTGATCACTGCGTGCGGGATCGCCATGCTGCATTTCGGACGCAAGGCGTCCAGAAAGAATCAGCATTTTAAGGCGTACAAGGGCGTGCTGATGCCGCATCTGTACGCAAATATCAGCGATATTTCGAAAGAGACCGGGATTCCGGAAAAGAAGGTGATCTCGGAGCTGAAAGATTTTACAGCCAAAAAGATGATCAGGCAGGGCCATTTTGACGTAAAGGAAACCTGCTTTATCGCATCGGACGAGATCTACGAACAGTACAAGGCCGCGGAGCAGCGCGCCGAGTACGAGCGGCAGAAGGCCGAAGCAGCGGAGCAGTCCGTTTCGCCCGAGGTGCGGGAACTGCTTGCGAAGGGCAACGAATACATCCGGATGATTCACGAGGCCAACGACCGGATCCCGGATGAGGAGGTGACCGCCAAGCTGAACCGCATGGAGCAGATCACGCGCAGGATCTTCGAAGAAGTCGAAAAGAAGCCGTCGCTTGCCGGAAGTCTGAACATGTTCATGAACTACTATCTGCCGACGACCACGAAGCTGGTGAAGGCATATGAGGAGCTGGACGGTCAGGAGATCGCGGGCGAGAATATCCGCACGGCGAAGCGCGAGATCGAGAACTCGCTTGATACGATCAGCGATGCATTTGAGAAGATTCTGGACAGCTTCTTCAAAGAGCAGGCGATGGACGTCTCCAGCGATATCAACGTCATGAAGATGATGATGAAGCAGGAAGGCCTGACTGAGGATGATCTCACCGCGATGAGGAAAGCCCAGGCGGCGAAGGAAGCGGCAGCAAGACGGGCCGCGCAG
>CACXFK010000214.1 GCA_902766945.1 uncultured Lachnospiraceae bacterium
AGAAAGCCTGACTGAACTTCAGAAAGCCTGACTGCAGTTCAATTGAAACAGTCTGTTTGTTCTCCGAAAATGCCGGTGCCTTTCCTGGTGCCGGCATTTTCCTGTAAAAAAGCCATTTTTCTGTTCACAATGAGAAAAATACAATGTATAATAAATTTTGTATGACCTGAAGAATCGGGTTTTTGCTGTAAACTCGGTATGACGTGAGCGATCTGGGGAGTGAAGCTTACAATATGGGGAAAAAATTTTCTAAGAAGGGAAAGAAGTTCCTGCTGCACAGGATCCTGCCCGCGGGCCTGATCCTGACAGCCTGTACCGCCGGCGCATATGTCGTCACATCGGCTCAGTATACAAGCCGGTTCCTGCCGGGAACGACGATTGCCGGGATCGATGTCAGTGAGCGCACGCTCGGCGAAGCCGTTGACGCGATCCGGAAAGAGGAAGAGAAGTATACGCTGACGATCCGCTTCCGGGGAGGGGCGGAGGAAGTGCTGACCGCTGATGATATGAATCTTCAGTATGACTGTGAGCACGAAGTCAAGACGCTTCTGAATGAACAGAATACCTACTCATGGCTGAGCAGGGAACTCGGGGACCAGAGCGCGCACGCGCTTGAGAGCGGATATACCTACGGCGAGAAGAAGCTGAAGTCGTCGATTGCCGCGCTGCCCGAGCTGCAGGAAGGTTATTACGTCGAGCCGGAAAATGCCTCCCTCGCGCTTGAGCCGGGACTCGTATTTGACGTCGTGCCGGAAAATGAAGGGGATGAAATCCGGGAAGACGTCCTTGTGGAAAAAGCCGGTGCCGCGATCAAGGCGGGCGATCGGGTCCTTGACCTGACCTCGCTTGACGAAGTTTATGAACAGCCTGCGGTCCGGACCGACGACGCGGAACTTGCGGAGCGCAGGGACGCGCTCAATAAGGTGCTGGAAGCGGACGTGTCGATCAAGCTGAGCGACGGCTCCATGATCGAGGTGGACAAGAAGACTACGGTCGGTTGGATCACGGTTGACGAAAACGGCCTTTACACGGTCGATGAGAACGCGGTCGCCGAGAGCGCAAAGCGCGTGATGGCCCGTGCCGCCAAAGTGGATGACAACTACGGATACTACAGGCCGTTTGCATCGACCAATTACGGGATGCAGAAGTTCGACAGCGAAAATCTGCACGGCCACACGCTGGACCAGGAAAAGATGGCGGATACGCTCGCGACGATGGTGCTGAAAGGCCGGTCCGGCGTGATCAATCCGCAGTATCTGCAGTACGAGGATTCGCTGGATCCGCATTTTGGCGGGACGTACGCGGAAGTGGATATCTACGCGCAGCACGTGTATTACTACCGGGATTATCAGCTGGTCTATGACTGCGACTGCGTGACCGGTACGGCCGGGTACTCCGGCACGCCGTCCGGGATCTATTCCATTGAGGAGAAGATCCGCGGCCGTGAACTGAACGGGTACCGCGAAGACGGCACGCTTTCGTACTCCGTCTACGTCCAGTACTGGATGTGCTTCCTGCCGCATTACGGATTCCACGACGCCAGCTGGCGGGATTCCTTCGGCGGCTCCATTTACGAGTATGACGGGTCGCACGGCTGCATCAATCTGCCGACGTACGCGGCGGCGGACCTCTACGAACTGATGGATTACGGCACGCCGGTCATCATCTTCCGCGGCCAGGTCGAGGAAGAGGACGACGCGATCGAGCAGTCCGATGAAGCGGACGAGAGCGTCCAGCCCGAAGAGGCGTACGCCGAAGACGCGGAGCCGTCCGGAGCCGGAACGGAAGCGGAGACCTACAGCACCGTCGAGCCGGAAGAATACGTCGAAGAGGGCGAGGAAATCTGAGACGGTTAAAATGTGAACATTTTGTGAAAGGGGTCAGACCCCGTTAAGGAGACTTAACGGAGCCTGCCCCCTTTTCTGTTGTGTCGCGCTTGCGCCGACCGCCGTTTTCATGTATATTTGTATATGTTCGACGTACAAAACCGCGCCGAAACAAAGAAATCTCCGTCCGGCGGACGGAAAGAAAGAAGGTGAGACGAATGGTCGAATTAGATCCGATCAGACTGGAACTGAATTCCTATGATGAACCACTCGTTGAAATGAGGGATTCACTTTGACCTCGCTGTCAA
>CACXFK010000215.1 GCA_902766945.1 uncultured Lachnospiraceae bacterium
TCCACCAGCTTGAACTCGATCGGGCGCTGCTGCTCGACGAGGAGCAGCGCAAAACCGATGATCAGACTGGCCACGATGATCTGCAGCATATTCGCCTCGACGAAAGGCGCGAAGAAGTTGGACGGGAAGATCCCGACCAGCGTATCCATAAAGTTCACCGAACCGGAAGACTCATAGGCGAGATCCGTGGTCTGCAGAACGGGAAAGAATCCTTTGAAGAGATTCGCCAGCACGAGGCCGATCGTGATCGCGAAGGCCGTCGTGCAGAGATAATAGACAACGGTCTTAATACCGATCGATCCGACTTTCTTTATGTCCCTCATCGAGATGACGCCGGCCATGATTGAAAAGAAGACCAGCGGTGTTACGATCCACTTAATCAGGTTGAGGAAGATCGTTCCGAACGGCTTGATGTAGGTAACGGCAATTTCCGGGTGGGACATCAAAGCCATGCCGGCTGCGATGCCGAGTACGAGCGCGATAAAAATCTTGGTTGCCAGTGACATCTTACGTGTTTTTTCTTTCATGATTGAGCCCCCTTTATTCTTTGCACTTCCGTACAGCCAGCCGTACGCGGAAATGTCAATATACACCGATGATTCGAAGCAAAAGAAGAAACAGTACGAACAGGATGATCGGCCTCACAATCCTACTTCCGCTCTTGATCGCCAGACCGGCTCCGAGCCAGCCGCCGATCATGTTGCAGGCAGCCGCTGCAAGTCCCAGGAGCAGCACGACCTTGCCGCTTCTGAGAAAAACAACAAGGCTCGTGGCATTGGTCGTCAGATTCACGACTTTGCACTGGCCGTTTGCCGAGCGCACGTCCATCCCGGCAAAAATCGAAAACGCGATAATCAGAAACGTCCCTGTTCCCGGCCCGTAAAACCCGTCGTAGATGCCGACTGCCAGGGATACGGCCGCTGCCTTCAGCATAACGCTGCGTCCGGTCCCCGCTGCCCGGGCCGTGTCGTGCAGGACATCCTTTTTCAGGACGAGAACAGCCGTGACCGGAAGAACCACATAGAGAACCCGGGTCAGAACGTCCGTATCGACGAGCAGCGACAGGTTTGCGCCGAGACCGGCGCCGCAAAGTCCGGCCAGCACGGACGGGATGGCCAGCGTCCAGTTCACAAGTCCCTGCCGGATAAAACGCACGGTTGCCAGAAACGTTCCGCAAGTAGACGAGAGTTTATTCGTCGCGATCGCCTGATGGGCAGGCAGCCCCGCGATCAGATAGGCCGGCAGGGAAATCAGTCCGCCTCCCCCTCCGATCGCATCCACAAATCCGGCCAGAAGTACAAACGGGCAGACAATCAGAAAAGTCTTCAGATCCGTCAAAACATCACTCCTTTAAAACGATACATTTATTATAAAATGCGAAGCCCGAGTTGTAAATAACGCCCGGAATATTCGGGATTGCGTACGGATTTCTTAGGAATCGGCCGTTACCGTTCCGGGAGATGGAAGACCGATTCGGCTCTCTCGCCAGATGCCGAATAAAGCATTTCAATCTTTTTTTCCGTCTGTCTGTTCTCCGTGTCTTCCGAATTTCTTCCGGATTGCCCCGATCACGTCGGTCTGCTTTGTCTTTCCCCCGCGGATGCCGCGTATCGCGGATCCATGGGCTTTGACCGACAGAACAGACAGGATGACGGCAAGAACAGCGGCTTCCCGCTCTTTGCGCAGCGCCATCATGACCGCAAAGCTGAGCGGGATCACCGGTCCGCCGATGCACAGATATCTGGTGGCAAAGACAACCAGCATGCCGGCGATATTGGCCATGAGGCCAAAGCCGAACGCGTATAAGACGATCGCGATCGAGGTGGTCGCGACGCCCTTCCCTCCGCGGAATGCGCGCCAGAAGGGAAAATCATGTCCGATCGTGCAGCCAAGCCCGGCATAAAGAACCACGATCCGGCCGGTATGCCGGAACAGGGCATACGAGATCAGGGAGGCGATGATGCATTTTCCGAGATCCCCCGCAAGCGTCCAGATACCGGGCGCAAATCCAAGAGAGGCCATGATGTTGGCCATCCCCGGGTTGCCGGTATCTCCCAGTGCGGATGCGTTATGCCCGGTATGTTTCTTTGCGATCACATCGGCCGTCAGAAAGCATCCGAACAGATAGCCGATGATGAGACTGATTGTTTTTTCCGTCATGTCCTTTGGTTCTCCTTCCGGTCAAAAAGCCGGCGGCGCGCGATGCGCCTGCCGGCCTTATGATCTGTCAGAAAGTATAATTCGTCCATCCGAGATCCTTCATCGTGATCTCAGCGCCTGCTTTAACGATATCATTCCAGATATCCAGTCCCAGATTGAAGCTGTTCTCACAGTTTCCCTTGATGAGATCAACCGGCAAAGTTCCTCCGCCGGAAGCTCTGTTGATCTCGATCCAGTATTTGGCATTGCTGCCGTTATAGGTCCGGAATACCACGGGCGCGGCTGCCATATACACACCCTGCGGATCTTTCGAAGTCCCCTTTCCTTTTACACGGATGCGGCCCTTCTTATATGCGCCAGCCTTTGTAACCGCCATCTCCAGCACGATCCGGCTTCCGTCCAGCGTTCTCTTAAGTGAAAACTCCATCCGGTTATTCTCCCCGAGCCAGGTCACCGCACATTCGATCGTTGATCCGTCTTCCTCTTTCCGCGTGCCGGTCCAGCAGGGATTTCCCGAAGCATCGACCATTTTCGAGTCGATCATCGCATTTTTCAGAAATTCATAATAGTTCCCGACTTCCACGTCTGTGACCGTTACCGGAATCGTCATGCTCAGTTTGCCGGATTTTTCTTTAATCGTGACCGTCGTTTTTCCCGGAAGGATCGGTACAAAAGTAAGACTGATTTTTTCATCATCCCACGTTTTGCCCCATACGAAATCGACGATATCGCTGTCGGCTGCCGTGGCGATGAGGTTTGAATAGCCCGTATAGGTCACTTCGGTGGTGACCTTCGGATTCTTCGCAGTCAGATTGACTTTACTGATGGGGAGGTTCAGTATTTTCGAGTTCTTCACGGTCACGCGGATCGTGACCACCTTGGGTGAATCATCCGCTTTCAGGTCGATCCGGGCCGTTCCGTCTTTCAGCGCTTTCACGGTCAGGTACTTTTGATCGGCATTTTTCTTCTTGCCCCACTCACAGGAAATCACGTCTTCGTGATCAAGCAGTACGTTCGGCGTATCGTATGTATCTGACTTGTACGTGATCAGGATATCCGCCGTTCTCTTTTTCCCGGTCAGCGTCACCTTTTTGGAGGCCGCCTTCAGCACGGAGGCTGCTTTCACCGTCACTTTGCATTTATACTTTTTGCTGCCAACCTTGGCGGTGATGACGCATTTTCCTTTTTTCTTCGCTTTCACAACGCCTTTTTTGCTGACGGAAGCGATCTTTTTATTACTGCTGCTCCATTTGATCTTCTTCTTCGTGCCTTTGACTTTCAGTTTGAAAGTCTGACCAACCGCGAGGCTGATGCTTTTCTTATTCAGTCTGGCCGCGGCCTCGGCATTCACCCCGAATGCGAAAACCGAGGTCAGACAGAGTAACAGGACAAGCAGGTAGTTTCTGAGTTTTTTCATCGTTTTTCTCCTTCACTTATTGTTCTTACGGCACTGCCACGCCATTTCCCGGAACATCAGCCGATCATCTCCCTGACCTTCTCGGCCACGGCCGCTGCCAGGCGCGCGTGCGACGCGGCATCCAGATGAATTCCGTCCAGCGGATCCGCCTGCGCGTAAAGTGCCGCATCAAGGAAGCCGGCTTCATAACGTTTCGCTACCGCCTCATATTCAGGGGCCAGCAGTTTGGAGCGCTCATAGGCATTTTCCCCGTATATCTCATGAATCAGATGATTTTTCCAGTATTCCGGATGGATGTAAGCCGGGGACATGAGCATCACTTTCGGGACTCTGCCGTGAAGCGGTACATACTTGAGAACGTTGAAGTACTGGCTCAGCCCGTCCGCAATGGAGCCGGGGCTGACATTAAACCGGGGCTTCAGGTCATTGACGCCGAGCGCGATGATGATCAGGTCCAGCGGGCTCTGGCTCTCGACGCACGGGTAAAAATAGGTCAGGCCGGAGAGGCGTTTCTCGATCGGATCGTCCCACAGCGTCGTCCTCCCGTTGTGCCCTTCCTCGATCACCGTATACCCGTCTCCGAGAAGTGTCTGCAGTATTCCGGTCCAGCGCACATCCTCGGGGAATCGGTCGCCCGGCCCGGGCATACAGCCCCAGGTATTGGAATCACCATAGCAAAGGATTCTCTTTTTCATAACCGGCTCCTTTCTCCGCTCACCATGCGGAAATCATAATTGTGTATATTTTATCATATGGCCGGGTGCGTCACAATAAGTTAAGTCTCCTTAACGGGGTCTGACCCCGTTAAGGAGACTTAACTTCCTTTACGGATAGATATCGCGTCCGTCCCGGTCCGCGAAGCCGGAAAAGCGGAAGAAGAACGTGTTGACGACGTCCCGCCACTCGGCGGCGTTTTTAACCTGAGCCGCCATGCGGGTGAGGATCTCGTCCCGGTCGTTTTCCGGCAGCGGGAGCGCTTCCAGCGCTCTCTGCATCCCGAGCGTTTCCTCGTATCCCTCAAAGTGATCGTCGTAGATCCGCTGGATCAGCGTGCGGCCGTCCCGCATCCGGAACGAATAGGGGAGCCGGTGGAAGAAAAGGAGCAGCTTCTCCGGACAGCGCTCCGGATCCTCATAGACGGATCTCAGCTTTTCGGGGTATTGAAGCACATAGCCGGTGCCCTGCGCCGTCCGGTCGATGCCGACCGCGTTCCGGTCCGCCCGGTTGTACGTCCCCCACAAATCAAACTCGTACCCGTACGGGCTCGGTCCGTAATGCACGCCGGGCTTCACCATCCAGCAAAGCCCCAGCGGCGACGTGTATTTCTCATAGACGTCCCGGCTTTTTGCAAGGACGCGCAGCAGCTGCTCCTCCTCTTCTTCCGTAAAATCATACGTAAGCCGGATCCAGCTGCGGATCACCGCCGCGGGGTCCGAATCCCGGTCCCAGGCAAAGCAACCGTACGCAAAAAGATTCAGCGCCGCGAACGGATGGCCGGTCCAATTGGCGTCACGCCCCAGATTGCTCACGGCAGCCACCGCGTCGACATGTGTTTCGCAAATGGCGTCAAACAGTTCCCGCCACATGGGCGGCATGGAAAACAGGTCGATCTGGTGCCCCGTGTACTCCTGCGCCAGCTGAAGCTCCATCGCGAGAGCGGTGCGGTCCATCCCGAAAAACAGCGGCGAAACCGGCTCCCTGACCTGGAAATCATAAGGCCCGTACTTGACCTGTAAGATGACGTTGTCGCGGAACATCCCGTCAAGCGGGTGATAAATCTCATAGGCCGCACACGGGCGGTCCACCGAAGTATCGCGCCAGTCCTGCATGCAGTTATAGACAAACGCCCGCCAAAGAAGCATACCTCCGTACGGCGCGATGGCGTCTGCCAGCATATTCGCTCCCTCGGCGTGCGTCCTGCCGTACTCATTGGGGCCCGGCCTGTGCTCACTGTCCGCTTTGACCAGAAAGCCCGCCAGATCCGGGATCGCGCTCCACACACGCTCAGCGCACCGCTCCCACCAGCTCCGGACCTCGGGATCCAGCGGGTCGCAGCCCGAAAGAGAGCTCTCCATCGGCTGTGAAAAATCAACCGACAGCATGAGGCGGATGCCGAACGGCCGCAAAATGGCGGCAAAATCCGCCGCCTCGCCGAGCATGTCATCGAGGAGCCGCTGAGCCGGCGCATGCACATTGACATTGTTGATACAGAGCACGTTGATGCCGACACTCGCCAGCATGCGCCCGAGCTGCCGGATCCTTGCGCGGTCGTAAGAAAACCTGCCGTTTTCAAACCACAGCGACCGGCCGGAATACCCTCTTTCGACCGAGCCGTCCATGTTGTCCCATCCGTCCAGCATGCGCAGGGAAAATGAAGGCCGGGATTCGCCTTCCCGCACGTCTTCTCCGGTGAGCAGCTGCCGTATGAGCGCATACGTCCCGTACAGGATACCCGGAGATCCGCCCGAAACACAGTATCCGTCACCCGTTTTCACGATCCTGAATGCATCACCGGCCCCCTCGGCCTGAACCCGGATCTTCCTCCGCTCTTTATCCCGGTCATGAAAAGTCGCCGCTTCAAAAGCGGCGATCTCTTCCGGTGTGTTCCGTTCTTCCGGCACCTCGCCGGAAAAACCTTTGAGCCATGCGGGATACTCTCGCCATGTTCTCATGCAGCACTCCTTCATTAAAATGTTTACCAGATCCTGTAACGACCCGACAGCGCCAGATACGCAAACAGATAAAGGCAGTTGTCATAGTAGCGCCTGCCGCCCTGCCGAAGCGGCTCTTCAAAAAACCACTTCACCCATTGTGCAGCCGTATGCCAGCCGCTTCCGGGCTTCGCGTCTGCCTCATAAGGAACGGAAAGCGCGCCCTCGGCCGTCGCGGCCAGAAGCCCGACCGGGTGCAGAACCGTCCGCTCTGTCGGCGTCCCATCCACTTCATAGACGCATCTGGCGGCTTCCAGATCCGTTCTCAGGAACCTCATCTGGCGAAGCGGCGCTGCCATCTGCCCGCAGTCCCTGCCGAACCATTCGGCATCAAGCCCGATGTTCGCGGCCGTCCTGTACGCGTCACTGTAAAAACGGTGGAATTCACCTCCCCAGGGCATCGGTTTTCTCATCGGGCTGCCGTCAAATTCGCCGTACTCCGGATTCAGTCCGGTCGCCGGATGGCAGGCCCGCGCCAGATACCGTCTGCTCGCATCGGCGGCTTCTTTCCAGAATGCGCGGTCTTCTTCGTCCGCCCACAGGGCAAACAGCTCATAAAAATGCGGCAAATGATACGACGGGTCGGTAAACGGGCTTCCCGGCACAAACAGAATCAGGTGATTCCCGGCGTCCCACATGGGACACCCCGGCCTTCCGTCCCGTCCTTTATGCAGACAGGCCCTTAGGATGCTTCTGGCCTCTTCCTCATAATTGAAAATGCCGTCGCCGCAGCCCCACCTGTGCGCCGCAAAAAAGAGCGCCATCGCAAAATACTCTTCGCCGTCAGGCGCAGGTCCGAAGGCGTTCTTTTCTCCGCTGACCGCGCATGACCACGCGAAATAGCCTTCATTTTCACCGGATTCCATATACATGAAAGTCTTTGCCCACTTCCAGATGCGGTCAAATTCCTCCTGCATATCCAGCTGGACGCACATCATCATGCCATAGGACATCCCTTCGGTCCTCACGTCATGATTGCCCGTATCCTCGAGATAGCCCATATCCGGACCGGCTTCATGATAGATCCGCTCCTCTTCACTTCCGTAGAAGAAGGTGTGCACGATCTCCTGAAGCTTCTGTTCGACGGCGTCCCCGCTGATCCCGATTTCCGCAAACACATTGCGGTATGTTCGTTCTGTCACCATAGGCCGTTCTTATTCCTTCACACTGCCAAGCGCAATGCCTGTCACAAAGTACTTCTGCAGGAACGGATAGACGATGAGGATCGGGACGGTCGCAATGACCGTGATCGCGCAGCGGATCGTGATCGGCGTCGTCTGTCCGAGCGTCTGAAGCGCTTCCGCCGTAGTCTTCGCGGCATTGGCGCTTGCCTGCGTCGTGGCCAGTTTCATTTTCAGAAGATACTGCAGACTGTACAGTTCTTTCTTCCCGCCGCAGTACAGATATGTGTCAAACCAGCTGTTCCAGCTGCCGACCGCAACGAAGAGCGCCACCGTTGCCAGAACCGGTTTGCACAGCGGGAAAATGATCTGCCAGAAGACCCGGATGTCGCCGGCGCCGTCGATCTTCGCGGACTCCACGAGCGCTTCCGGGAGATTGGAAATATAGGTTCTGATCACGATCATGTTGAAGCACGAGAACATGGTCGGGATGATGTACACCAGGTAATTGTTGCTGAGCTTGAGCGTCCTCGATATGAGCAGGTAATTGGGGATCATACCGGCGTTCACGTACATCGTGAGGACCATGAGGACGGTGATGAACTTCCTGAGAACGTATTCCTTTCTGGAAAGACAATAGGCCAGCATGCTAGTCCAGAACAGGTTCAGAAGCGTGATCAGGACGGTCTTCGACGCTGAGATCCAGGCCGCCTGGTAAACTGCCTTGTCCGAAAGAATGGACTTGTAGCTCTCGAGACTGAAGACTCTCGGCCACAGGCCGATATTGCCTCTTAAGGCATCGGTGCCGTCATTAAAGGAGTACGCGACCGTGTTGAGAACCGGATACAGCGTAATGAACATCAGAAGGATCAGGAAGATCGCATTGACGGTCGGAAAGACGCGGTCATGATGGGCTTTTCTCTTTTTCTGTGCTGCTTTCATCACATCTTCCCCCTTCCTCAGATCAGTGTGCTCTCATTGAGCTTCTTTGCGATCGTGTTGGCCGCAAAGAGCAGGATGATCGCGACGATACTCTTGAACATACCGGCCGCCGTGGCGACGCCGTACTGCTGTTTCGAAATACCGTACTTCAAAACGAAGATATCGATCGTCTGAGACCGGTCAATCACCAGCGAAGATCCGAGCAGATACTGGATCTCAAAACCGGCTTCCATCAGATGTCCGATGTTCATGATCAGAAGAATCACGAAAGTCGACTTGATGCCCGGAAGCGTGATATACCGGATCCGGTTGAACCGGCCGGCCCCGTCAATGGCCGCCGCCTCATAGAGACTCGGATCGATCGAGGTCATGGCGGCGATATAGATGATCGTATTCCACCCGACTTCTTTCCAGACATTGATGATGCCGACCAGCCACCAGAAATACTTGCTCTCGCCCAGGAAAAACAGAGGTTCCTTGATGATGTGCAGATTCATGAGAAGCGAATTGATCGGTCCGTTGCTCGCGAAGATATTCTGCGCCATGCCCACGACGATAACCATACTGAGGAAATGCGGCAGGTAGGTCACGGTCTGGACCGTCCTTTTGAAGAACGTATGCATGACCTCGTTCAGCAGGATCGCCAGCACAATGGCCGCCACGGTTCCGAGCACGAGGTTGATCACGCTCATCGCAAGCGTATTGCGCACGCTGTTCAGGAAATCATCCCGCCCGAACAGCCACTGAAAGTTCTTAAGTCCGACAAACTTGCTTCCCATGATCCCGCTCTTCGGCTTGTAATCCTGAAATGCGGTGATCCATCCCCACATCGGACTGTAATTGAAGATCAGGACATAGATCAGCATGGGAACGGACATGATCACCAGCTGGCGCTGTCTGCTCAGCTGGGACCAGAAGCCTTTTTTATTCTGTGTTCCGGCGCCCGCGCCGTTTGTTGCCGTGATTCTGCTCATGGCTGCACCCCCGTCGATATAGGAAGGGGAGAGATCATAAGTCTCTCCCCTGTCTTATACTCACATCATGTAACCGGTCATTCGTTTTTGAGCACCTTTGCGGCTTCAGCCTTAACAGCTTCCCACATGAAGTCGCCGAACTCTGTAGCGGACGGTGTAATTTCTTCCACGAACTCGTCCCAAAGGGCATCAAACTGATCCGGCTCGCACATAATCAGTTCCGGGAGATACTTGTCCTGGATGTCCAGGAAGTCCTGATGAGCCACGTCGACCGGCGTGTAGTCGATCTGCCATGCCTCGCCGTACGGGGCCAGTTCGATCGGCGGATTCACGAAATCAGCAAACTTCTGATATCCGTAGTGCGCAAGGAAATCCTTGTCATATTCATTCATCTGGCCGAATACGATCTCGGGCTGATTGCCGACTTCCCAGCAGTTTCCGGCAAGGTCGCCGTCAAGGATGTAGCCCTGCTTCTTCGGGCTGCTCTGTGTGAACGCCTCAGCTTTGTTGTGAAGTTTCCAGTTGTTGTTCAGCGTGTTCTCATACTGTTCCTCGGTCATGACCAGACGGCCGTCCTCAACCGAGTAATCTTCGCCCTCAACGCCCCAGTTGAAGAGCAGCTGCCACTCGTCGGACATCATCTCTTCCCACATATTCACGATGCGCTCCGGGCACTCGCAGTTGACGGAAATGCCGAATCCGCGGTTGACGTTCGGAAGGGATCCGTTTACATAGTGCTCTTCGATCTCCTGGCCGTCCACATATTCCGGATCATAGACAAGGCCGAGAGCCACATAGGTGTTCTTATACATCTTCGCATCCTGAAGAGCGAAGGTCGCGGTATTGAAATCCCATGTCTGATCGAACATGCCGAGGACCGTGCCGCTGGAAAGCGCTGCGATGTACTGGTCATAGTTCATGACGAAGGTGTCCTTGCTGATGAGGCCCTTGTGGAACTCTTCGTTCAGCTTTTTATAATACGGCTTCGCGTACGGCTTGTCGATGAAGGTCTCGGTATGGAAATCTCCGGAATTCACATCGACCAGGACTTCGCCGTCATTCGGGCGGCCCATCAGATGCTGAACCGGGTTGATCAGGCAGAAGTGACGCCAGTCTTCGCAAAGGATGTCAAATCCCGTATACGGTGTGCCGTTCTCGTCGGTCGGATTGGCCTCGATGAAACGGTCAAGAAGATCAAAATACTCATTCAGCGTGTGGATTTCCGGATAGCCGCCCCATTCAAGGACCTGCTTCTGGATGAAGAACGCCGGTCCGTTGACCTGGTTGACGATCTGCTCGCCGTCCGCAAGGCCATAGTTCGGGATGATGTACAGCACGTCATTTCCGTCTTCGTCCTTGGAAATGAGACGCGCCTTCTGCGGCTCGATGTGCGCCCAGAGTCTCGGCGTCTTTTCAGGGCTGACATAGTCAAGCAGGTTGATCAGCGCGCCGTTCTGGATCAGGAGATCTGCGCTGTTTCCGCCGTCAAAGAGGTCCGGATAATCTTCACCCGCGATCATCATGCCGAGCTTTTCATCCAGATCGCCCGCCAGGAACTCAAACTCAAAGCTGATTCCGAATTCATCCTTGATCTTCTGATAGATCTTGTTGTCCTCCGCAGGCTGGTCACCCGGGTCGCCGCGGAATACCGTGAGTGTGATGGGTTCCTGAGCTGCCTCTTCAGCCATGGCGGGAACCGCCGGAGATACGGCCATCGCGAAAGCCAGTGTCGCTGCCAGTAAACGCTTCATAAGTTTTCCCTCCTAATGGAATGATTCGAGCACAATCGCTCATCTGGTGAATGGATAACAGATAAAAAACACGCTCTCAAATCTGATATCTTCATGTTATCATCCAAGCCCGCGAATCGCTCTCCAATACTTGCTAAATTGTTAACGATTATTGCTTTTTTGCGTCAACGCTTTTCTCGGCTTCATCAGATTTGTCAACGACGAAATCAATTTTTTATGCATATTGTATAATCTTATCAAAACTATCAGAAACAAATGACTGGCTATTTTCCCGCCGAAACCGTTTACCGATTGGCAATTTTTAGTTGGAATAGAAGCAAGATTTCTAACTTAATCTTGATAACTCCTTGTGGATAATCTTTAACTATTATATGCTGTATCCATGAAACAGAGTCCGTAAACACACAGATTTCAGAAAGGATTCCGATATGGAGGGAAAACACATACTGTACGTCGACATAAAGGCCTCCCGGGACGGAAACGGCACCAAAGAAGCCCCGTTCCGGTACATCAGCGACGCAGCGAAAGCAGCTGTGCCGGGAGACGAAGTCCTGGTCGCGCCGGGCATTTACAGGGAATATGTCAATCCGGTGCACGCGGGCACGGAAAAAGAGAGGATCACGTACCGCTCCGCGGAGCCGCTCGGCGCGGTGATCACCGGCGCGGAAAAAGCTTCGGGCTGGACAAAGTATCAGGGGGACGTCTGGGTCCTGCGCGTCCGGAACAGCATCTTCGGATCCTACAATCCCTATACAACCTATGTATGCGGAGACTGGTACTTCGCTCCCACCGTCCGGCACACCGGCTCCGTCTACCTGAACGACCGCATGATGTATGAGACGGTCACGCTTGACGAGTGCCTCGCCGGCGAGCCCGATCCCTGCTCATGGGTGCCGGAAGAATCCGTTTACAAATGGTACACCGAGCAGGACGGCGATGAAACCGTCCTCTATGCCAACTTCAAAGGCCTGGATCCCAATAAGGAAAATGTCGAAATCGCCGTGCGGCGCAACTGCTTCTTCCCTTCCGAAAACGGCATCGGTTTTATCACCGTCAGCGGTTTCCTGATCACGAAAGCCGCCACCACCTGGGCGCCGCCTGCCGCCTTCCAGGACGGCATGATCGGGCCGAACTGGAGCAAGGGCTGGATCATCGAGGACTGTGAGGTCAGCAACAGCCGCTGCTGCGGCATCTCGCTCGGAAAATACCGCGATCCGGAAAATGACATGTACTTCTATACCCGCCACGTGAAGAGCCCCACCCAGATGGAGCGGGACGCCGTGTGCCGCGGCCAATACCACGGCTGGACAAAAGAAAACATCGGAAGCCATATCATCCGCCGCTGCCATATCCATCACTGCGAACAGACCGGCATCGTCGGCAGGATGGGCGGCGTCTTTTCGACAATTGAAGACTGCCACATCCACGACATCTGCAATTCACAGCAGCTCGGCGGCGCGGAGACGGCCGGCATCAAGCTGCATGCGGCGATCGACGTCACGATCCGGCGGAATCACATCCACAACTGCATCATGGGCGTCTGGCTCGACTGGGAAGCGCAGGGAGCCAGAGTGACCTCAAACCTGATGCATGACAATGCCCGTCCGGACGGAATCAGGCAGGCCGAAGGCGCGATGTTCAGCACGGACGTCTTTGTCGAAGTCGGACACGGTCCTACGCTGATCGACAACAATCTGCTGCTCTCCAAAGTATCCGTGACGATCCCGAGCGAGGGCATCGCCTGCGTGCACAACCTGATCCTCGGCTCCTTCAGCCTGATCAATTCCGGCGTCGACAACATCGTCAACGGCCAGAGGGAACCGCGCTATACGCCGTACCACATCCGGCACCGCACCGAAGTGGCCGGTTTTATGACCATCCTGCACGGAGACGACCGCATCTATCACAACATCTTTGTCCAGAACTGCGCGCCGGATGAAAGCAAAACGCCGGCGGATGCGGACTACACGACCGTCGGCACATCGCCGTTCGACATTTTCCCGTCCTATGAAGACTGGATCTCTCATTTCGCGCTCGACAGGGAACCGGACATGCGTGAACTGGGACCGTATCATTTCGGACATCTGCCGGCCTGGGTAGACGGAAACGCCTATTTCAACGGCGCGACCGTGTCCGTGCACGAGAAAAACGCCCTGATCGGCAGCGAGAAAGTTTTTGTCGAGCTTACCGAACAGGACGGCTTAAAACTGAACACCAACCTCTGGCCGCTTCTCAAAGACTTCCGCGTCGGCATCATGACAAGCGATGCGCTCGGCTGTGCTTTTGAACCGGAGCAGCGGTTTGAAAATCCGGACGGAAGCGACCTGATCCTCGACCGCGACTACTTCGGCCGTCACCGCGGGCTCTCCACGATCCCCGGCCCGTTTGCCGATGAAACGTGCGCCGGTCAGCCGCTCTTTCCGAAACAGGATCCCGTGCGCTGAAAGTACCCGTGTGCTGAAAGCACCCGCGGCTGATTCTTTAAGAGCAGGATGCTCATATATTCCGGACAGCTGAAAACGGAGGCTGCCGCAGATGATGCGGCAGCCTCCGTTCGTTCAGTTCATATGCATTGACGGATTCATGGAAAACAGATCTTCCCGATTCAGCCTTTCAGCTTCGCTCTCAGGGCAGCCCGCTGGTGTTTCGCCACGGACAGGCCCACGAGGACCACGATCGTCACGATGTACGGCATCATGAGAACGAGGTCAGCCGGCGCATTCGTCAGCTGCAGCTGGTTGGAAACCGCGTCCGCCACGCCGAAAATCAAGGCGCAGAACATGGCTCCGATGGGCGATCCCCCGACCATGGAGGACGCGCACAGACCGATATAGCCTCGGCCGGCAACCATATCCTTTGTAAAGGACGTCAGATAGCCCATCGACATGAACGCCCCGCCGATGCCGCCGAGGGCTCCCGCGATCGTCCAGGTCAGGAAATAGATCTTCGGGACAGAGATACCGACCGACTCGGCCGCGTGTGCATTCTCTCCCACGGCTCTGATGTGATGGCCGGTGCCGGACCTGAAGACAAAGATGCTGAGGATAATCGCCGCGGCGACCGCTCCGTAAGTCAGGATATTGTGTCCGGACAGAATCTGACCGACAACAGGGATCGAGGCTACCCCCGGAATCGTGATTTTCGGGAGTGCAAGAGATTTGATCGCGACCGCGGAGTTTGATTTTTCGCCGGTCAGCACGAAGAGCAGGAAGATCGTCCCGCCGCTTGAAGCCAGATTGATGGCGATCTGCGCCAGCATCAAATCAGCCTTGCCTTTGACCGTCGCAACCCAGATCAGCATGCCGGTCAGCGCGCCGGCCGCGACGGCTGCAAGAAATCCAAGCAGCGCGCTGTGCGTCACGCCGCTGATCATCACGCCGACGAGCGCCCCCCAGAGCATCATGGACTCGGCCGCCATATTGAAGAGACCGGCCTTTTCACAGATAGCCGCGGACAAAGCGGCGAATACAAGCGGAGTCGACAGACGAAGCACCGCGAAACCGAATGAAGTAATCAGTCTTACGTTCATGCCTTCTCCTCCTTCTCAGCAAGTGCCTTCCGGGCCGAATTGAAGATCAGCTTACTCTTGAATTTGCTGAGGAACATTTCAGCCGCTACCAGCACGATGATAATACCCTGGATGATAGAGACAAATTCCGGCGGGATGTCCGTCGTTCTCGACACGATATCCGCTCCGGTCCTGATATAGGCGATCAGGAAGGCGCTGAGCGGAACAAACGCCGGATTCTTTCTGGCCAGGACCGCGATCATCAGTCCGTCAAATCCGTATCCGGTCAGGGACGTCCACTGATAACTCTGGAACATGCCCAGAACCTGGACCGTGCCGCCAAGTCCGGCAAACGCTCCGCCGATGACCTGTGCGAGGATGATGGTGGACATGACCGGGATGCCGATGTATTTCGCAAAAACCGGATTCAGACCGACCACGCGCATCCTGTATCCGAAAGACATTTTGTAGAACAGGATCGCTGCGATCACGACGCAGACAATGGCGATCAGGAATCCGGTATGGATCGACGTCTTCGGGATCAGGGTCGGCAGCTTCAAAGCCGATGTCCACTTGTAAGAA
>CACXFK010000216.1 GCA_902766945.1 uncultured Lachnospiraceae bacterium
GCGGATTCCCAGTTTGAATCCTTTGAGTCCACCGGCTATGACGGCGGTCACTATGTGACCCGCTTGCTTGGCTATTATACGGGCTTTTTTAACGGCGGCATCAACGTAGTTGAAAAAACCGATCTGTATACGATCCAGGAGACAACGGATCAGAAGGTCAACATCAATTATCTGGAGATGTGGGGACAGCTGTCCGACGGCGACTGGTTCCTTATAGCCACACCGCTTGAGAGTATGACGCAGACCGCGCACCTGTCGATGGTCTTTTATGTGATCGTCGGCGTGGTGACGATCCTTCTGAGCATCTTTATCATTGCGCTGATCATCCGGAAGTACACGGAGCCGATCGCCCTTCTGACGGAGCAGTCGAAGCGCATGGCGGATCTGGACTTTGACGCCCGCTATACGGGGCTTGAGACGAACGAGATCGGTGAACTCGGGCAGAGCTTCAACAAGATGGCGGACGAGCTGGAAAAGACGATCTCCGAACTGAAATCCGCGAACGTCGAACTGATGAGAGACAACGAGCGGAAGACGAAGATCGATGAAGTCCGGAAAGAGTTCCTGAACAATGTCTCGCACGAACTGAAGACGCCGATCGCCCTGATCCAGGGTTACGCGGAAGGACTGAAGGACAATATCGCCGAAGACGATGACAGCCGCGATTTCTATTGCGACGTGATCATCGACGAAGCGTCCAAGATGAACACGATGGTCAAGAAACTCCTCACGCTGAACCAGCTCGAATTCGGAAATGACCAGGTTGTGATGGACCGCTTTGATCTGGTCCAGCTGATTCGCGGCGTGATTGCGGGCATGCAGATCATGATCGATGAAGCGGAGGCAGTCGTTTCCTTTACCGAGACCGAGCCGGTTTACGTCTGGGGCGACGAATTCAAGCTCGAAGAGGTTGTGACCAACTATCTGAGCAACGCGATCAATCACGTGGGCGGCGCTATGCGGATCGAGATCCGCATGGAAGCGGAAGGCAACATCATCCGCACGTCGGTCTTCAACACCGGCGATCCGATTCCGGAAGAAGATCTGAGCCGCGTGTTCGAGAAGTTCTATAAAGTCGATAAAGCGAGGACGAGATCCTACGGCGGTTCCGGCATCGGGCTGTCCATCGTAAAGGCAATCATGGACGGCCACCATCAGAGCTGCGGGGCCGAAAATATCCGCGACGGCGTTTCATTCTGGTTTACGCTGGAGCGCTGCGGTGACTGAACAAATAAGGAGCGGCAAAAGCCGCTCCTTATTTCTTCTTTACTGGATCAGGTTTAAGCGCTTATAATATGGATGTATGTAATTCTTGATTGAAGAAGAGGGTGCAAGCATTGATCGCCATTATTGATTACGACGCCGGAAATGTGCGAAGCGTCGAGAAAGCCTTTCAGAAACTCAGCAAACAGGCCGTGATTACAAGAGATCCGCAGGTGATCCTGTCTGCGGATCATGTTGTGCTTCCGGGCGTCGGCAATTTCGGAGATGCGATGGGCAATCTCATCCGATTCGGGATGGATGAGGTGATCCGGGACGTCGTGAAAAAGGAAACGCCGTTTCTCGGCATCTGTGTCGGCATGCAGCTTCTTTTTGAAGGCAGCGAGGAGAGCCCGGGCGTTCCCGGTCTCGGACTTCTTCGCGGCACTTGCAGGCGGTTCGGCACAAAGAGCGGGTACAAGATTCCGCAGATCGGCTGGAACTCGATCCATCTGATGAATGACGGCGATCTTTTTAAAGGTATCGCGAGCGGGTCCTTTGTTTATTTTGTGCATTCTTATTACTGCGATGCGGAAAATGTGCATACGGTCCGCGCTGTGTCCGAATACACCAATGTGTTCCACGCGTCCGTACAGAAAGGCAGGATCTGTGCGACGCAGTTCCACCCTGAGAAGTCCGGAGACACAGGTCTTCAGATCCTGAAGAATTTCATCCGACTCTGACTGAGGGAATCCGGAGGTGACTATGCTGACGAAACGCATTATCCCATGTCTTGACGTAAACGGCGGCCGTGTCGTAAAAGGCGTGAATTTTGTCAATCTGATCGACGCGGGTGATCCGGTTGAGATCGCAAAAGCGTATAACGAAGAGGGAGCGGATGAACTTGTCTTTCTGGATATCACGGCTTCGTCCGACCAGAGGAAGACCGTGGTGGATATGGTGCGCCATGTCGCGGAACAGGTCTTCATCCCGTTCACGGTAGGCGGCGGGATCCGGAGCGTCGACGATATGCGGGCGATCCTCCGGGAAGGTGCCGACAAGGTATCTATTAATACAGCGGCTGTCTTAAATCCTGATCTTGTCCGCGACGGAGCCCTGAAATTCGGCAACCAGTGCATCGTGGTCGCGATTGACGCGAAACGGCGCGGGGACGAAAGCGGCTGGAACGTCTACATCAAAGGCGGGCGCGAGGATACGGGGATGGATGCGGTCGAGTGGGCAAAAAAGGTGGTTTCGCTCGGCGCCGGAGAGATCTTGCTGACCTCGATGGACTGCGACGGCACGAAAGCCGGATATGATCTTCCCCTGACCAGGGCCGTCTCGGATGCCGTGCCGGTTCCGGTGATCGCATCGGGAGGAGCCGGCAAGCCGGAAGACTTCTTTACGGCGCTTACGGAAGGCGGTGCCGACGCAGCGCTGGCTGCCTCATTGTTTCACTATAAGGAACTGACCATCAAAGAGGTGAAGTCGTATCTGTCGGACCGGGGTGTCGCCGTTCGGTTCTGATCGTCTTTCCGCGGGAATTCTGCTTTTGAAAAAGAAAGGAGCAGCAAGATGGCGATCACGGGTGAATGGGAACAGGCCCTGCACAATGAGTTCCGAAAACCTTATTATGCGGCATTGTACAAAACCGTGCTTGAGGAATACCGGACCAGGACGGTCTATCCTCCGAGTGCGGATATCTTTAATGCGTTTCAGTTTACACCGCTTCCTGATGTCAAAGCCGTGATACTGGGACAGGATCCTTATCATGAGCCGGGACAGGCCAACGGGCTTTGTTTTTCTGTCCACAAAGGCATCCGGATTCCGCCGTCTCTTGTGAATATCTACAAGGAACTGCACGATGACCTGGGCTGCCCGATTCCGAAGAGCGGCGACCTGACTTCGTGGGCGGAGCAGGGTGTGATGCTTCTGAATACGGTCCTGACAGTCCGCGCGCATCAGGCCAATTCACACAAAGGGATCGGCTGGGAGACGTTTACGGACGCCGCGATCGAAGTGCTGGCCTCTCTGGACCGGCCCCTGGTTTTTATCCTGTGGGGCGGACAGGCGAGGCGGAAAAAGGCGATGATCCGGAATCCGAAGCATCTTGTCATTGAATCGGCTCATCCGTCACCGCTTTCCGCGTACAACGGTTTCTTCGGGAGCCGTCCGTTCTCGCGGTGCAATGAGTACCTGGTTTCACAGGGAATCCGTCCGATCGACTGGGCGATCGAATAAACAGAATTGATTATGATATGGAATGATATAACCAGGCATTCTATATCGGGAAGAAGGCATACAGACAATCATGGCAGAAAAAAAGGGAAGAGTTGTCAGGCAGGCCGCCTTTCTGATGACGGCACAGATGATATCGAGTGTCATCGGACTTCTTTACAGGAGCCCGCTGCATCTCCTGATGGGCGATCTGGGAGACGGGTACTACCAGTTCGCTTATGAGTGGTACACGATTATTCTGCTGATCGCTTCGTACAGCATACCGAGTGCGGTTTCCAAGGTCATGGCGGAACGACTGGCTGTCCGCCAGTATAAAAACGCCATGAAGGTGTTTCAGGCCGCGCTCCTCTATGTACTGGCAGCCGGCGGCATCGGTGCGCTCGTGGCCTTTTTCGGGGCACCGTTCATCCTGGCCAGCCAGCCGGACGCGGTGCTGGCTCTCCGTGTGCTGGCCCCGACGATCCTCCTGTCCGGTTTCCTGGGTGTGTTCCGCGGTTTCTTCCAGGCGCACAATTCCATGAAGCAGACGGCGATCTCGCAGGTGGCGGAGCAGTTCATGAACGCGATTTTCTCTGTCCTGATGGCGTATCTGCTCACACGTCCTTATCTCGGAAATGAAAACCTCACGGGCAAGTTCGGGGCGGCCGGCGGCACGATCGGTACCGGAGCCGGTGTCCTTACGGGGCTTGTCATCGTCCTTCTGGCATATAAGGTGAACGCAGACCGGATTCACTCGCGTGTGGCACATGACACGCATCCGAACGAGGAAAGCATCGGGGACGCCATGCGGGATATTGTCCTGATGTGCACGCCGATCATCCTGGCAACCTGCGTTTACAATATGACGGCAGTCGTAGACCAGGTTATTTTTACAAATCTTGCGGGAACCCATGGGTATTCGGCCAATCTGATCAGCAAGCTGTATGGTCTGTTCGGATACCGCGTGAGGCCGATCATCAATATTCCGATCGCGCTGGCATCCGCGACCTCGACGGCCCTCATTCCGGCGGTAGCCACTTCCATGGCGGAGAAGTCGAAGAGCGATGCGGTGTCCAAGATCGATGAGTGTGTCAAGCTCACGACGCTCATCGCCATTCCGGCGGCGGTCGGCATCGCCATTTTATCTTATCCGGTGATGTTCGCGCTCTATCCGAGCGGAGCAGTAGCCGGAGCGGCCGAGCTGCTGTCATGGGGTGCGGTGTCTGTGATCTTTTACAGCCTTTCAACCGTCACGAACGGCGCTCTTCAGGGGATCGGCAAACCGAATATCCCGGTTCGGAACGCGGCCATCGCGCTGGCGGTCAACGTCGCGGTGACAGCCCTTTCGGTCGGACCGCTCAATATCCATATTTACGGTATCGTGCTTGCGACCGTCCTGTATTCGCTGGTCGTGCTGGTCCTGAACCTGCTCTCGATCCGCAAATACATCGGGTATCTGCCGGATATCCGTCAATTTGCAGCCCCTGTGAAAGCAGCTCTCGTGATGGGAGCGGCTGTGGCGCTGATCTATTGGGTGCCCACGCTGCTGATTCCGAGTGTGTTTGAGCGGTATCTCTTCAGCGCGATCCTCATGGTGATCGCGGTTCTGGCCGGGATCGTTGTCTATTTCGTCATCTACGGAAAGGTTTCGGACCTTACCGACGAGGAATTCCGCCAGATGCCGATGGGTACGCGGCTGCTCGGCATTCTGAAGCGGCTGCATGTAAGATAAACTGTTTGCGTTTGAGAATTTGAAGGAAAAGAGTCCGGCTTCTGGTCCGGACTCTTTTAAACGCAGGAACTTTGATCGGAGGGATCGACTCGTGAATCATAAAAAACGCAGCTATCAGAAAGAACTGGATGCAATCCTTGAGCGCATAAAAAAAAGCGGGCATACGCCGCGTTTATTTCTGCATTCGTGCTGTGCCCCCTGCAGTTCTTACGTCCTTGAGTATCTCTCTGAGTATTTTGAGATCACGGACTTTTTCTACAATCCGAATATCACGGACGCGGATGAATACCGCAAGCGTTCCGACGAGCTGCAGCGCCTGATTGAGAAACAGCCGCACCGCAACGCAGTGACATTTATCGAAGGAGCGTATGAACCGGCTGTATTTTATGAAGCTGTACGGGGCTTTGAGAACTGCAGGGAAGGAGAGGAGCGCTGCGCCCGCTGCTTTCGTCTGAGGCTCTTTGAAGCAGCTAAGATGGCGAAGGAAACAGGACCTTACGACTATTTCACGACGACGCTCACCATTTCACCGCTGAAAGATGCGCGGCTTCTCAATGAAACAGGGGAGGCGGCCTCCGAACTGTACGGTGTGCCGTATCTCCCCTGTGATTTTAAAAAGAAAGGCGGTTACCAGCGCTCGATCGAACTCTCAAAGGAGTATGATCTGTACCGGCAGAATTACTGCGGCTGCATCTTCTCTAAACGAAGGGATTATGCAGGACATCCGGCTTAATATTTATATTTCTTCTTTGTGTACGTATAGACGCGGCGGCCCTTGAGCTTTCCGTCTTTGTCATAAATGTATTCCGTATTGATGGTTCCGTCCTTGTTTGTTTTATATTTATATGTTTCCTTGTAGGAATAGGTCTGGGTTTTTCCGTTGTAGTCCTTATAAGTATCTGTATAGCCCCACATGGTCTGGCGTCCTTTTTTATCGTATTTGTATTTATAAACATACTTGGTGCCATCCGATGCTTTCTGCGTTTCCTGCACGGTACGGCCTTTGGAAGTTTTATAGGAATAAGTGACCGTTCTGGCTACTTTGCCCTTGTCGTTATACTCCACTCTTTTCTTCATTCTGCCGTTTGAACCATAAGTGGTTTTAGATATGACCTTTTTCCCTTCCTTCGTGGTTGAACTTTTGATGAGGCCGTTGCTGCGAACTTTATAGGTGGTTGTTCGCGTGACTGTTTTGCCGTTTGATTTATTTTTACTAACAGATTTTTTAATGTGACCGTTGCTGTCGTATGTTGATGTATAGGAATCGCCGTCACTGTATTTGGTGACAGATTTTTTGATCGCGCCGTTTGCGTAATACTTGCGTGTATAAGTTGCCGTGTTGGTCCTCCAGAACGATTTCTGAGTCTCGTAGTCGTAGTCCAAGTACTTGTCCACGTATTTTACGATATTGCCATGCTTGTCGTATTTATATGAAGACTGACTCTGCAGCTTTCCATCGGCGTTATAATACTTTTCACTTTTTATGCGTTTTGATTTTGTCGCGGCAAAGACAGATGCCGGGATCATCAGGGTGATCATCATGATGGCCAGGGCGGTCATGACGAGGCGTTTGAGAGTGGTATTCTTTTTCATAGGTTTCCCTCCTTCTTAGATCGCATGCCTTTGGAAGACACAGATTTTTCACATATTATACCATGATACCGGGCATAATGGAATATAATTTGTTGAAAATACCGATTCGCGACAGCGCTCTGTGCCCAAAGCAGACAACCACCCCCTCGAGAATGAGGGGCGAGGAGTTGCTGCAGGCTTACTTGCTTTGTTCTTGCGCGTCAAAGGCACTTGCGTTACAATAGGACGATACAGCATCATCCGCAAATCAGGCGGAGCGGCGAGGAGGTTATGAAAATGAGTGAGAAATTGAAAGTCGGTATTCTCGGAGCAACCGGTATGGTCGGGCAGCGCTTTGTGACTCTGCTCGCCGATCACCCGTGGTTTGAGATCACAACACTGGCGGCCTCTGCTTCCAGTGCGGGAAAAACGTATGAGGAATCCGTCGGCTCCAGATGGAAGATGACCTCTCCGATGCCTGAATGCGTTAAGGGGATGATCATCAAAAATGTCGCGGACGTTGAGGATGTGGCCTCCGGCGTTGATTTTGTCTTCTCCGCGGTCAATATGTCCAAGGATGAGATCCGCGCAATCGAGGAAGAGTACGCAAAGACCGAAACACCGGTCGTGTCGAACAACAGCGCGCACCGCTGGACGCCGGACGTGCCGATGGTGATCCCGGAGATCAATCCGGAGCACTTTGAGGTCATCGCGTCTCAGAAGGAACGGCTCGGTACGACCCGCGGATTTATCGCCGTCAAGCCGAACTGCTCGATCCAGTCCTATACACCGGCACTTGCGGCCTGGAAGCAGTTTGAACCGACTGACGTGATCGTCAGTACCTATCAGGCGATCTCCGGCGCAGGTAAGACCTTTGCCGACTGGCCCGAGATGGAAGCCAACATCATCCCGTTTATCAGCGGTGAGGAAGAGAAGTCCGAGCAGGAGCCGATGAAAGTGTTCGGTCATATTGAAAATGGCGGGATCGTAAAGTACAGCGGTGATCTCCGGATCACATCCCAGTGCATCCGCGTACCGGTTCTGAACGGCCACACCGCGACTGTTTTCCTGAATTTCAAGAAAGACCCGTCTAAAGAAGAACTGGTAGAAGCACTCCGGAACTTCTCGGGCAAACCGCAGGAGCTGAAGCTTCCGCATGCACCGGAACACTTCATCCAGTATCTGGAAGAGGAGAACCGGCCTCAGGTGAAGCTGGATGTGGACTATGAAGGCGGCATGGGCATCTCGATCGGCCGTCTGCGCAAGGACAGCATCTTCGACTGGAAGTTTGTCGGTCTCAGCCACAACACGCTTCGCGGCGCTGCCGGCGGAGCCGTCGAGTGCGCTGAGATGCTGAAGGCGCTCGGCTACATTTCCGCTAAATAAGGGTTTTCATCGATCTTAGTAAATCACGATTCTCGAAGAGGAATCGTGCGCGAATTGCACAGCAGCGAAGCTGCTTTCCAATGTGCAATTCTGCGATCCGCC
>CACXFK010000217.1 GCA_902766945.1 uncultured Lachnospiraceae bacterium
AGAATATGCAGATCCTTACGGACAGGGCCGCATCGTGGCCGTGGATGAGGCGCCGGAAAGCTGACATATAAAAGGGGACCGGACAAATGATATTGAAAAAGGTGACAACGGGGATTGTCCCCCTTGTCACCTTTTTATTAACCCTGGAACGGAACGACGTCTTTTACCGCATCCGCGCAGGAGATGGTCTGTGCGGATTACAGCACGGATTTGATTTGATCTCCGAAAGACCTGAATATTTACGGATGCGCCTTGCGGCTTTCACAGCGTTTGTTTAAACTTAAAGAACAAGGAGGCAAGTCATGATCAGTCAGATGCTTTTGGATGCAAGACGCTATGAGGAAGACGCGGGAAACCGCATCGCGGAGATGGAACGCCCGGCCTTTCACCTGACGCCACGCGCGGGATGGATGAATGACCCGAACGGGTTCTGTCTGTACAAGGGACAGTATCACCTGTTCTACCAGTACTATCCGTACGCCTCCCGCTGGGACTCGATGCACTGGGGTCACGCGGTGAGTTCCGACCTGCTGCACTGGGACTATCTGCCGGCGGCGCTCGCACCGGACCGCTATTACGATCAGAATGGTGTTTTTTCGGGCAGTGCAGTGGAACTTCCGGACGGGCGGCTTCTCATCATGTATACGGGCGTCCGGATCGAGGACCGAAGCGTGCACCCGTACCGGGATGTTCAGACGCAGTGCCTGGCCGTCGGCGACGGCATTGATTTTGAAAAGGACGGGAGAAATCCTGTAATAGACGAAAACGGTCTCCCCGCCGGCGGAAGCCGCCAGGACTTTCGTGATCCGAAGCTGATCCGCCTTCCGGACGGGCGTTTCGGCGCGCTCGTCTCGAACCGCGCCGCAGACGGAAGCGGGCAGATCCTTTTATACGTAAGCACGGATGCTTTCACATGGACATACGAAGGCGTGCTCGCCGCCAATCACAACAGGTTCGGAAAGATGTGGGAGTGTCCGGATTTCTTCGAACTTGACGGACAATACGTACTGCTCACAAGCCCGCAGGACATGCTGCCGAAGGGCTTTGAATATCAGGGCGGAAACGGCACGCTCTGCCTGATCGGGCGGTATGATGAGACCTCACACACGTTCACGGAAGAGAAGGATCAGGCGGTCGACTACGGGATCGATTTTTATGCGCCGCAGACGGTGCTGACGCCGGACGGACGCCGCGTGATGATCGGCTGGATGCAGAACTGGGATGCCGTAGCCGTCCGGGAAGAGGCAGCCCCGTGGGCGGGACAGATGTCGCTGCCCCGCGAGCTCCATATCCGGGACGGACGGCTCTGGCAATGGCCGATCCGGGAGCTGGACGCGCTCCGGCAGGATAAAGTGCAGTATGAACAGGTCTCCGTCGGCAGCGAGCGGCTCTATCTTCCGGGCATCTCGGGCCGCTGCGTGGACATGGAGATCCGCGTGCGCCCGAAGGATCCGGATGCGTCGTACGGCAAGTTCGTGATCCGCTTTGCGGAGGAAGGGGAGATCTGCACGTCGATCCGCTTCCGGCCGAGCGAGTCGACTCTCAAGATCGACCGCAAGTTCTCCGGGTCGCGGCGCGCGGTTCTTCATGAGAGGCGCTGCTTTGTCGAGAACGCGAAAGAGGAACTCCGCATGCGGATCATCCTCGACCGCTACAGCTGCGAGATCTTTATCGACGGCGGCCGGAAAGTGATGAGCGCTGCGCTTTATACGGATCCTTCTGCGGAGAAGATTTCTTTCCGGGCTGACGGGGAAGTGCTTATGGATGTGACGAAGTATGCGCTTGCCGTCGATTCACGTTGACAGCCTGCGAGTTGACGCGCCCGCCGGGTGATCTCCTCTCTTCGCTCAGGGCTCTTTCGAGTAAGATGGATCCTCGTTGACGGCCTGCGCGCCTGGCAGAGGGACGCGCCCACCGGGTGATCTCCTCTCTTCGCTCAGGGCTCTTTCGAGTAAGATGGATCCTCGTTTAGCGGCCGCTGTCGATTCGTTCAGAGAGGAGATCACCCGGCGGGCGCTGCTTAGCGGCGGCTCGTGGTAAACAGCAAGTGCGCTGGCAGGCGTCAGCAAGTATGTAAGTCTCATGTTTGCGAGGATAAATCGATATGAAAAAACTGATTCCCATCTTTATCGTGTTCTCTTTATTACTTTCCTGCCGGAGTGTTTTTGCCGGAAACCCGGACAGTGCGGTCAGCATCACCCCGGAAAGTCTTACGGAAGAAGCACAGGTCAGGACTCCTGATGCCGGTCTTATTGGCCAGACTCTCAGCTTTGAGACCACTGATATGGATGGCAATCCCGTAACAAGCGAAGAACTGTTTCGCAATAACCGGATCACGATGATCCATCTTTGGGGAACATGGTGTGACAGCT
>CACXFK010000218.1 GCA_902766945.1 uncultured Lachnospiraceae bacterium
CGCGATGAAACCGGCCCGGAATGAAGGTTTCTTAAATATAGGGGATTGGAAAAAAGAGGTTCACTGAGTAGAATAAGAAAGAGATGGATCCACGGAAAGTGAGGAATATGGCGATGAAGAAAATCCGGAAAATCGTGATCACAGGCGGCCCTTGTGCCGGTAAATCCACGGCGATGAGCTGGATCCGGAACGCATTTTCGGAGAGGGGCTATACGGTTCTCATCGTACCGGAAACGGCGACGGAGCTGATCACCGGCGGCGTGGCCCCCTGGAGCTGCGGCACGAACGAGGACTACCAGCTGTGCCAGGTCGAGCTGCAGCTCACGAAGGAGCGCCTCTTTATGCAGGCGGCGGAGACGATGGACGCGGAGAAGATCCTGATCGTGTGCGACCGCGGCGTGATGGACAACCGCGCTTATATGACGGAAGAGGAATTTTCACATGTGCAGAAAGCGCTCGGCGGAGACGACGTCAAGTGGCGGGACGGATATGACGCGGTGTTTCATCTGGTGACGGCGGCGTCCGGGGCTGAGGCATTTTACAGCAATGCCAACAATGCGGCCCGCTATGAATCGGTGGAACAGGCCGTGGATCTGGACAATCGTCTGATCAGCGGGTGGACGGGGCACCGGTATCTGCGCGTGATCGATAATACGACGGATTTCGAGGGGAAAATGAAGCGGCTCGAGACGGAGATCGCGGCCTTTCTCGGCGAGGAGCACCCGTATGAAATGGAGCGGAAGTTCCTGATCCGTTTCCCGAATATCGACTATCTTGAGCGGAACCCGCTCTGCCGGAAGATCGATATCACGCAGACGTACCTGAAGTCCGCGCCGGGTGAGGAGATACGGATCCGCCGCCGGGGCGAAAACGGGCATTACATCTACTACGAGACAAGGAAGACGCCGATCAGCGGGCTGAAGCGGCTCAGCACGGAGACGAGGCTCAGCCAGTCCGATTACAGGCGGCTGATGAAAAACGCGGATCCGAAGCGGAGAACGATCCATAAGACGCGGTATTTTCTGACCTATGACAACCAGTATTTTGAGATCGACATTTATCCCATGTGGCGGGACCGGGCGATCCTTGAGATCGATGTGCGCGAAGAGGACGCGGAGATCCGTTTCCCGGAGGAAATCCGGATCATACGCGAAGTGACCGATGATCCGGCGTATAAAAATGCCGCACTGGCGCTCCTGGAAGACTGAAATGACGGGGACAAATTGGCGGTTTTGTTTGTTTTCATAAGGCTGAAGCTGCTGTATAATAGCTGTTCAGAATGAAAGTAACATAATTGAAAGGTTAGGTAGACCCAAATGGCTTCAATATCTTATAAGGTGAAAGAACTCGGTATCAACGCAGCCGTGCGGTATCTTGAGAAAGATCCGGACAAAAACTTCCCGAAACTGATGGATTGGGTGGACCGCTTCGCGGGCGGCACATTTGAACCGCAGCGGAAAGCATTCAGGAAGTTTTTGATCGATGAGCCGGATTCCAACTGGGCGCAGCTGACCAAACGCGTCTTTACGGATCTGGACAGGGACATCCTGATCACGGCTTTCCGAAATTTCTTCCTCAATTCAAGCCTGATCGGCGGCAAGAAGCAGCAGGAAACACGGGAGAAGTACGGGTGCAACGTTCCGTTTGCGATCCTCCTGGATCCGACCAGCGCCTGCAATCTCAAGTGCACGGGCTGCTGGGCGGCCGAGTACGGTCATACGCTGAACCTGACATATGACGAGATCGACAGCATCATCACACAGGGCAAGGAGATCGGTGTCTATTTCTATATCTACACGGGCGGCGAGCCGCTGGTCCGCAAAAAGGACATCATCAGGCTGTGTGAGAAGCATAAGGACTGCACGTTCCTGTCCTTCACCAACGGCACGCTGATCGACGAGGCCTTTGCTGAGGATATGCTGCGCGTGAAGAACTTCATTCCGGCGATCAGTCTTGAGGGCTTTGAGGAAGCGACGGACGCGAGACGAGGCGTCGGCGTGTACAAGAGGGCGACGGATGCGATGAAGATCCTGAAGGCTCATCATCTGCTCTTCGGTATCTCCGCCTGCTACACGAGCGCCAACATGGACAGCATCACGAGCGAGGCATTTTACGATTCTCTGATCGAGGCGGGCGCTTATTTCGTCTGGTATTTCCACTACATGCCGGTCGGCAAGGACGCGGTGCCGTCCCTTCTGCCCACACCCGAGCAGAGAGAGTATATCTATCACAAGATCCGTGAGTACCGCAAAACGAAGGCGATCTTCGGCATGGACTTCCAGAATGACGGCGAGTTCGTCGGCGGATGCATCGCGGGCGGACGCCGCTATCTGCATATCAATGCGAACGGCGACATGGATCCGTGCGTCTTCATTCACTACTCGGATTCCAATATCCGCGAAAAGACGCTGCTGGAGGGCCTGACGTCACCGCTCTTTATGGCGTATCATGACGGCCAGCCGTTCAACAAGAATCACTTAAGACCTTGCCCGATGCTTGAAAATCCGGAGCTGCTTCGCGCGATGGTGAAGAAGACGCAGGCGCACTCCACGGATATGGAAGCGCCGGAAGGCGTCGATGAGCTCTGCGACCGCTGCGTCTCCTACGCGGATAACTGGAAGGGGAAAGCGGACGAACTGTGGAACCGTTAATCTTCCAAAGCAGGATGGCGCCTGAACGGGCAGCCCATCCGGAAAAGGAGATATGAGATGAAGGTATTCAAGTGTGAAAAATGCGGAAAGATGTTGCTGACGATGGTTGGATCCGGCTGCATTCCCCACTGCTGCGGAGAAGAAATGACGGTCCTTGAAGCCAATACGACAGACGGCGCCCTGGAGAAGCATGTGCCATTTGTAAAAAATGAGAACGGCCTTTTCGAGGTGCAGGTAGGCGAGGCGGAGCATCCGATGATGGAGGCGCATTATATCCAGTGGATCGCCCTTGAGACCGACCGGGGCGTCCAGGTCCGCTATCTGAAGCCGGGTGAAAAGCCCTGCGCCGTGTTTGCAGCGCATGAGGACGAGAAGGCGGAGGCTGTTTACGAGTACTGCAACCTTCACGGTCTCTGGAAGAAAGAATTGTAAAGCGGGCGCATATGATTACGAATGATAAGGGGATCGTTGATCTAAAACATTTTGTGCTGCGGGAAGTCTGCCGTGAAGCATGGGTTAAAAACAAGCAGACACATAAGGACAGGGAGCAGCTGGCGCGCCGGATCAGTCCCGGACCGAAGCCCGAATACCGGTGCTGCATTTATAAGGAGCGGGAGATTATCCGGGGGAGGATCCGCCTGGCGCTCGGGCAGGATCCGGATGTGACGAGGGAGTCGAAAAATGTGGTCGCCGTCATCCCGGCTGCCTGTGACGACTGCCCGATTCAGGAGTATATGGTGACGGATGTCTGCCGGTTCTGTCTCGGCAAGGCCTGCCTGAACGCGTGCAAGTTCGATGCGATTCATCCGGGCGATACCCGGATGCGCATTGATCCCGACAAATGCAAATCATGCGGGATGTGCGCGAAGTCCTGTCCGTTTGAGGCGATCGTGCATCTGGAGAGACCCTGTAAAAAGGCCTGCCCGGTTGACGCGATCTATTACGATGAATACGGCATCTGCCGGATCGACGACGAGAAGTGCATACACTGCGGGCACTGCATCCACAACTGCCCGTTCGGCGCGATCGGATCGAAGATCTATGCGGTGGAAGTCATCAAGGCGATCAAAAACGGCAAGCGCGTGATCGCGATGTGCGCGCCGGCGACGGAAGGCCAGTTCGGGAAAGAGATCGGCATGGGCGCCATAAAAGCGGCCCTGAAAAAGGTCGGCTTCGCCGATATGGTCGAGGTCGGACTCGGCGGGGATATGACCGCCGCCTATGAGGCGAAGGAGTGGATCGAGGCAAGAAAAGAAGGCCGCAAGATGACGACTTCGTGCTGCCCGGCGTTCATATCGATGATCAGGCACCATTTCCCGGAATTGTACGAGACGTGCACGTCCGATACCGTATCGCCGATGGTAGCTGTGTCCCGGTACTTAAAGTCTCAGGATCCGGACTGCGTGACGGTCTTTATCGGGCCGTGCATCGCCAAGAAGGGCGAGACGCAGAATGAGTTTATCAAGGACCGCCCCGACTACGCGCTGACATACGGTGAGATGGTGGCGCTTCTGGATTCGAAGGACATCACGATCGAGCCGGTGGAAGAAGACTACCAGGAAGCGTCCCTTTTCGGGAAGCGGTTCGCCGGAAGCGGCGGAGTCGCTGCAGCCGTGCTCGAAGCCATGCAGGAGATGGGGGAGGACACGTCGGAGATCTCGCTTCTCACCTGCGCCGGCGGCGCCGAGTGCAGGAAGGCGCTGATGCGGCTGAAGGCCGGCAAGCTGGAGGAGGATTTTATCGAGGGCATGATGTGCCCAGGCGGCTGTATCGGCGGCCCGTCCAAGCACCAGGTCGAGAACCTCGTGATGCGGGCGCGCAGCGACCTTCTCGCCGGAGCCGATCACCGGAAGATCCTCGAGAATCTGAAGAACTATCCGATGGACAGTTTCTCGATGTACCGCGATGGTCATATGGAAGAATAATTAAACGTCCTTAACGGGGTCTGACCCCGTTAAGGACGTTTAATTTATCCGCTTATGATGCACTTACATGCAGGTGTAGCCGCCGTCGACCGGAAGAATGACGCCGTTGACGTAGGAGCTGGCCTTGGAAGCGAGGAAGATGGCGGCCGTGTCGAGCTCGCCTTCTTTACCGTAGCGTGCCATCGGGATCATCGTTCTCGCGTAGTTCTGGAAGAACTCGGAGTCAAGCGTCTCTTTGGTCAGCGGGGTCTCGAAGTAGCCCGGGCAGATCGCGTTGACGGTGATGCCCTTGTCGCCCCACTCCGCGGCGAGTGCGCGGGTCAGATTGACGACGCCGCCCTTGGCTGCGTGATACGGGGAAGCCGGCGCGATCTTGTTGCCAACCAGGCCGTACATGGACGCGATGTTGATGATGCGGCCGTAGCCCTGCGGGATCATCGCGGCTTTCACGATCGCTCTGGCCATCTTGAATGTTCCGAACAGGTCGATCTGCATCTCGTTCATGAACTGTTCATCCGTGATATCCTCGGCGGGGGCGACCGCGCCCGTGCCGGCGTTGTTGATCAGGATATCAATCCGGCCGAAGTGGTCGAGGATTTCTTTGACAGCCGCTTCAACGCGCTCTGTGCTTGTAATGTCGCAGGATACGCCGATGGCGTCGACGCCGAAGGCTTCTTTGATCTCAGCGGCATTTTTGTCGCAGAGCTCTTTGCGGCGGGCGAGGCAGACGATGCCGGCTCCGGCACTGGCGAGTGCTTTGGCCATCTGAACGCCGAGTCCGGTTGAAGCGCCGGTTACGACGGCGACCTGTCCTGTCAGATCAAAGTATGAATTTCCCATGATTTATAATCCTCCTTTTTTATTATAAACACTTTATCGCAATTCCTTCCCCTCCGCGGATCACGGCGAGAGCCTGTCCGCGGAAGAGCTCGCAGGTATGATCATCGAAGCTCCGGGTGCCTTTCGGATCGGCGTGTCCGGACTCCGGAGATCCGGTTCTTCCACAATAAGTGCTTCGGATATTGTGTGACAGGCATAAACCGCAGCAAGAATAGTATATCATAGATTGCGATGAATAGTGTATACTGAGTCTGCAAGGCGCGCCGAGCCGTAAAACGTTCTGCGGGCTTAAAAAGGGATCGACAAAGGGGGTCAGATCAGATGGCGGAATTCAGATATGAGATTGTGAAAAATCCGGAAATATTTCAGGAAATGAGACTGCCGGCCCATTCAGACCACAGGTTTTTCATCGGGGACGTGTTCGAAGGCGAATCGGATGCGCGGATGGATTTAAACGGCACATGGAAGTTCTGTTATGCCCTGAACTATGAGGACGCTCCGAAAGACTTCTATCAGGATAGCTGTGACCTTTCCTCCTTCGGCGAGATACCGGTTCCGTCCCATGTGGAAATGCAGGGGTACGGAATCCCGACCTACGTCAATATGCAGTATCCGTGGGACGGATCCGAGCCTGTAAAGCCCGGTGAGATTCCGGAGCGCGTCAATCCTGTCTCGAGCTATGTCCGCTTCTTTGAGCTTCCTTCCCGGATGCAGGGAAGCCGGATCATCCTCTCGTTCCAGGGCGTGGAGAGCGGGTTCGCCGTGTGGCTGAACGGCCGCTACATCGGGTACAGCGAGGACAGTTTCACCCCGTCGGAATTTGACATAACCGGCGCGGTCAGGGAGGGCGAAAACCGCCTGGCTGTACAGGTCTTCAAGTGGACCTCGGGCAGTTGGTGCGAGGGCCAGGACTTCTACCGGTTTTCCGGCATTTTCAGGGATGTTTTCCTCTACGCCGAACCCCCCGTCCATGTGCGGGACCTGCGCGTAAGAACGCTCCTCGACGATGCATACAGGAACGCCGACCTTGAGCTTGAGATGGCGCTGTCCGCAGAAGGGTTCATCCGGGTCACGCTGTCTGACGGCGATGAGACCGTTTTTGAGACGGGGGAGCTCAGCGCGGGCATGAAGACGCCTCTGTCTTTCCATATCCTGAATCCGAAAAAATGGAGCGCGGAAGAGCCGCATCTTTATGACCTGCGCATCGACGTATCGGATCTGTCCGGCGCGCACAGCGAGACCGTCATGGAGAAGGTCGGGTTCCGCCGCTTCGAGATCAGGGATCACGTCATGTGCCTGAACGGCAGGCGCATCGTCTTTAAGGGCGTCAACCGCCACGAGTTCTCATGTAAGAGCGGCCGCGTCATCACGAGTGACATCACCCGCAAAGACCTCCTCACGATGAAGCGGAACAACATCAATGCGATCCGCACGAGCCATTATCCGAATCAGACGCACCTGTACCGGCTCGCCGATGAACTCGGTCTCTATGTGATCGACGAGACCAATCTGGAGACGCACGGCGTGTGGGACGCGATCGAGGCCTGGCACAAAGACATAGGAGAAGCGGTGCCCGGCGACCGGCCCGAGTATCTGAACATGGTGCTGGACCGCGCGAGGAGCATGTATGAGCGCGACAAGAACCACCCGTGCATCCTCATCTGGTCGTGCGGAAATGAATCCTACGGCGGGAAAGACCTGTATGAAATATCCGCTCAGTTCCGCCGTCTGGATCCGACGAGGCTCGTCCACTATGAAGGCATCTTCCACGACAGGCGGTATCCGGATACGAGCGACATGGAAAGCACGATGTATGTGCCGGTTCAGGACATCCGGGCGTTCCTCGCCGCGCACCGCGACAAGCCCTATATCAACTGCGAGTACACGCACGCGATGGGCAATTCCTGCGGCGCCATGCACAAGTACACCGATCTGGCGGAGGAGGATCCGCTTTTCCAGGGCGGGTTCATCTGGGACTACGTCGATCAGTGCATCAGTCTTACGGACCGGCACGGCGTCCGCTATATGGGATACGGCGGCGACATGGGAGACCGGCCAAATGACGGCAACTTCAGCGGAAACGGCATCGTGTACGGCAGCAATCGCGAGCCGTCCCCGAAGATGCAGGAAGTCCGCTACAATTACCGGACGATCCGCGTCTCCTTCTGCAAAGAAGCCGGCCGGGCCTCCTTCACGGTCCGCAACCGGAATCTGTTTGTGAACACGGATCGCTATGACTGCGTCGTCACACTTGCTGAAAATGGCGAAATCATCCGGGAACAGGCAGTTCCCGTCAAAGTGGCGCCGCTCTCCGAGGCGGTTTTCCCGCTTCCGTTCGACGTGCCCGAAGACGGGCGTGAATACACCGTGACCGTGTCCTTCCGGCTGAAGGAGGATACGCCGTTTGCCGAAGCCGGGTATGAAATGGCGTACGGACAGGCCGTGTTCGGGCCGTATGAACCGCTGGGAAAACCGGAGACAGCGGACAGAGGCGGC
>CACXFK010000219.1 GCA_902766945.1 uncultured Lachnospiraceae bacterium
CAAGAAAAACAGGATCGTAAATTTACGCAAAAATAGATTGGTGACTAAAAATGCAACGCGAAATTCATAGAAAAATTCCAGTATCCGAATCGAGTAAATAATGATAAGATAGTAGCGTAAAGAAAAGAGTAAATTCGTAAAAAAGCGAGAACAAAATTAACATATCTGCCCTTTTATTGGGGGCTCCGGCAACATTTCAGAAGCATTTCAAAGAAAATCCAGGATAGAATAACGTAAACAAACAGTAAATACAAAGCGCAGAACGATTTGATCCGCGGTCTGTTACTTGACGCATACCACTTTGAACGCAAATACAGAGATAATTGCGTAAAAAGAGGAAAGGACAATGGTAAAAGATTTGAAAAGAAAAAGGAAAAACATTTCAATCAATGATTTTGCCGACATGATGGGCGTCTCCACCGCGACAATATCACGAGCAGTCAACAATAAACCCGGACTGAGCAATGAGCTAAGGGAAAAGATCAGGGCGGAAGCGGTCCGGATCGGCTACATCACAAACCTTCAGGAAGAAACGGAAGAAAGTACATCCAGCAATCTGATCGCCGTCATTGCAAGCGATATCTGCAATCCGTACTATGCGGATGTGATCACGGCCGTACAGGATGAGCTGCGTAAAGAAGAGTACCGGACGGTTATCTTCAGCAGCGGAGATCTGGTAGATGACGTAATCAGCATGATTCAGACAGCAGAGGAGATCCATTGCGCAGGCATCATCCAGATCACGGCACCTTCCGAGCGGATCGGGAAAACGATCAAGAAGTGCCCGATTCCGACCGTTCTGTTAAACCGGATGCTGAAGAGCTGCGAGACGGACGTCGTGACACTTGATAACTACGAAGCCGGATACGGTGTGACAAGATATCTGGTCGAACGGGGGCACACCTCAATCGGATATCTGAAGGGACCGGCGGTTTCCTCCTCCTCAATCCTCCGTTTCGACGGATATACGAGGGCGATGAAGAACTACAAGCTCCCGATTCCGAGACAGGCGATTTTTGAAGGAGATTTGTCCATGACCACCGGCAGGCATTTTGCCTCCGAGTTTGCCGATCTCGGAGAGCACAGGCCGACCGCGATGATTGTGTCAAATGATTTTGCCGCCCACGGCTTCGTCTCGGGATGCCTGCAGGAGGGAATCAGGATACCGGAAGACGTCTCCGTGATCAGCTTCGACAACAATCCGTTTTCGGCCGCGAGCGAAGTCCCCATCACCACGGTGGACTGTTTTGCGGAGGAAATGGGCAGGCAGGCCGCCAGAGTGATGGTTGAAAGGATCCGGGACCCGGGCAAGCGGAAAGAGCGGATCGTGATGAAGCCGGTGCTGGTGGAGCGCAATTCGGTGAGAAACTTAAATGAACCCCAGATCAGAACCAGGCAGCTGGGCGTCTATACAGGAAAAGCACTATACAAACTGTGAACCGGGAAGTGCGGAACACGGGAAATGAGGACAGAAAGGGAGGTTTTCAAAGGAATGGCAAAGTACAAAGTGACAATGCTCAAGATGGGGACTCTCAACGGAGAAAAGTCCAACATGACGATGGGCAGGAATTTCGGCATCACAACTGAAATTCCGATGTTCAGCGTCGCCGTTGAGGGAAACGGACATAAGATCATCCTCGATACGGGTATCAAGTCCCTTGAATGGGCGAGAGTCAACCTCGGTGAGATGTATGTCATCGAGCAGGAAGAGGACGAGACGATGGAAGGCGCGCTGGCGCATATCGGCTGGAAGCCGGAGGACGTGGACATCGTCATCAACACACATCTTCACTATGATCACTGCGGCAGCAATCATCTTTTCAAGAACGCGAAGTTCTACGTTCAGAGAGCGGAATGGGAAGCTGCTTTCAATCCGGTCGAGAATCAGCAGTGCTTCTATTTTGAAGAACTCTTCGGCTGGTCGGCTGTCCGGTACACGTCCTGGAAGTTCCTGGACGGAGAAGCGGAGATCCTCCCCGGCATCAAGCTCATCCCGTTCGGCGGCCACTCGGTCGGAAGCCAGGGTGTCTTCATTGATACCGAAGACGGCGTTGTCTGCTTCGCGGCAGATACGATCGGCGTTCTGGAAAATCTCTATGAGAACTGCCTGCCCAACATCATGACCAACGTCGAGGACGGATTCAAAACATTTGAGATCGTCCGCAACAATGCCGACTTCGTGATTCCGGGCCATGATCCCGTGATGAAGAAGTATCAGACAACGGATTTCCCGAAAGTGGACAAGATCAGGTGAGGAGGAGAATATGACAAACACATATAAAGTAACCGTCCTCAATATGGGACATGTGGACATCGAAAGCTCCCTGATGAAGAGAGGTTGGAACTGCGGCCAGATGATGACCATCCCGCAGCCGTGTGTAGCGGTTGAAGGCAACGGCCTGAAGATCCTTCTTGACACGAGCTATCGCTCGCTTGCCTGGATCGATGAGTACTGCGGCGCCGTGAATAACGGCAAGGATGAGGATGACGGCTCCCTCGTCACGGCGATGGCGAAGATCGGCTGGAAGCCGGAGGACGTTGACTATGTTGTCAACACGCATCTTCATTATGACCACTGCGGCCAGAACAATGTGTTCAAGGGGCTGAAGACCAAATTCATCATCACCCGCACGGAATGGGAATTTGCCCAGCATCCGACACCGAACCTTGTGTACTGCTATTATCCGCATCTCTTTAATATCGAATCCGCCAACCCGGACCAGATTGTTCTGATCGACGGTGAATATGAACTGGCCGACGGCATCATCTGCTTCCCGACACCGGGTCATACAAAGGGACATCAGTCCGTTCTCGTCAACACGGAAGAAGGCGTGGTCTGCTACGCAGGCGACGCGGCCAACCTTACGGCCAATCTCCATGAGAACGTGATCGGCAACATCATATACGATACGGCGTCCTCGATCCGGTCTCTGGAAGAGATCCGCAGGCGTTCTGAATTTGTCATCTGCGGCCATGAACCATCGTTAAAGAATTTCCAGTCAGGCGGGTTTGCAAGAACGCACGAAGGGTAAGTGATTTCATCCGTGCCTGAGCAGCCTTCGGGCTGAGGGAATTTTAAGATCCATCAAGTGTACCCCGAAAACCTTATTTTATCCAAAGAAAGAGGAGGAATGTATGAGGTTAAAGAAGTATTTGGCGATCGCACTCGCTGCTAGTATGCTCCTTGGAACAGCTGTCTGCGCGTACGCTGATGATGCGGCGGCAGAAGAGACAACCGAGGCGGCTGCTGAGTCTTCGCTGCCCCAGGGTGACTGGGTCATCGGTATGGCCAACGGCTATTTCGGCAACACCTGGAGAGCCATGTATGTTGCTGCCTTCGAAGAGAAGTGCCAGGAATACAAGGATGCAGGCATCATTGCAGACTACTACACAGAGTCTACAAACGCTGATGCTACCGAGCAGCTGAACCAGGTCAACGACCTGATCAAGAAGGGCTGCGATGCGGTCGTCGTGAATGCGGTTTCCGCTTCCGCTATGCTGCCGGTTATCACAGCCTGCCAGAAAGCCGGCGTTCTGTGCGTCATCTCCGCGGACGCTGTCGGTATCGATGACAGCGTCGTCGAGGTCATCACAGACAACGAAGCGCTTTGGTACATCATGACCTACTGGATGTGCGAGAAGCTCGAAGGCAAGGGCAACATCGTCAAGATCACAGGTACACCGGGCATGCCGGCTACTGTCATCCGTCAGACGGTTGCGGACAACATCCTTGCTGAGTATCCGGACATCAAGGTCATCGCTGAAGCTCCCGGCAGCTGGTCTGAGACCGAAGCGCAGTCCGCTATGTCAACGATCCTTTCCACTTACTCCGATATCGACGCTGTCCTGACAGAAGACGTTATGGCAGAAGGTATCATGAGAGCCTATGAGACAGCCGGCGAAGAAATCCCGATTATGACCGGTGACTACGTCATGAGCTTCTTCCGCAAGTGGGACAAGGACGCGAACGGACAGGACTTCTGCGTTACCACATTCCAGCCGCAGGCTTCTGCAGACGCTGTTGCTTATGCAGTACGTGTCCTGAACGGCAAGGAACTGACTTATGAACTGCAGCCGAACAACATGGACCATGACTGCATCAACGCGATCCTGACTCCGCCTTCATACTGCGTCACGATGAACGGCGTTCAGGAAGATGAAAAGGATGCTAAGTGGGCAACTTACGAAGGCGTTGAGTACATCTCCCTCGCTGAGGCTCTTGAGATCGGTGCTGATCTTGATGATACAGAAGACCTTGGCAAGTCCATGAGTGAAGAAGTCTGGGACAGCTTCTTCAGCTAAACCATTAACTGCATCTAATCATCTCGATACTTGATGGATCGGCCGGCGGCTCAAGCGGCCGCCGGCCAGAAAAAAGAGAAGAGGGACATCCGTGGAAGTTAAAATTCAGAATGTAACGAAGCGCTACGGCAGCGTCATCGCGCTCAGCAATGCAGATTTTACGATCCGGTCGGGCGAAATCAGGGCCCTGGTCGGAGGAAACGGATCGGGGAAAAGTACGATTTCCAAGATCCTGACAGGCATCGCAAGCCGTGATACCGGCGATATCCTTTTGGACGGCAAGTCATATGACGCCAAGAGCCCGCGCGAAGGAAAAGATAACGGCATCATCATGACATCGCAGGAACTCAGCCTTCTCCCAAATCTGACCGTGGCTGAAAATATATGCCTCTGCAATATGGACGCCCGCGGCAAATTGAAATTTGTCGACAAGAAAGCGATGGAAGAGCGCGCAAGAGTGCTGCTTAGAGATGTCAACAAAGAAGACATCATGAACATGGAAATCAATGACCTTCCGGCCAACGAGCAGTATCTGGTCGAGTTTGTCAAGGCGCTTGCACAGCAGCCGAAGGTTTTAATTGTAGACGAGATTACGTCTGCTCTTTACAAAGCGGACGTGGACGCGGTGATCCGGATCCTGAACCGGCTGAAGGACGAAGGCGTGATCACGCTGTTTATCTCACACCGCCTCAATGAGGTTCTGACGATGTGCGACACGGTTACGGTTCTTAGGAACGGCGAGACGGTCGGCACATTCAATACAAAGGACCTGGATGAGAACAAGCTGATCTCCTATATGTCCGGCCGCGAGATCGAGGACGTCGAAGTTTCCGAACACAAAGACGTGTCGACAGCCAAGGTCGTGCTGGACACCGGTGACGTGCCGATCAAGAGGTTCAAAACGACCGCGCGTCTTGAGGCGAGAGAAGGCGAGTTCATCGGCGTAGCCGGACTCGACGGACAGGGACAGAAGGAGTTCCTCCGTGCACTGTTCGCGATGAACGGACCGATCAATCTGAAGTTCAAGGACCGCGAGATTCACCTGAAGAATCCGAGGGATGCCGTCGAAAACGGCTTCGCATTCATCTCGGGCGACAGAGAAAGAGAAGGTACGTTCAAGGAACGCTCGATCGCCGAGAACGCCAACGCGGTCAACTCGCTGGTACTTAAGAAGAAGATCGAGGACATCGACGGATTCCTTAAGAAAAATGGCGTCAAGTACGGCAAGAGCTCGGATCTGATCACCTCTCTTTCCGGCGGCAACCAGCAGAAGGTCGTCATTTCCAGATGGACGGCGACGGGTCCGCAGCTGATTCTAGCCGACGATCCGACAAAGGGTATTGATATCCAGGCAAGACGTGACGTGCACAATACGATGCGCCTGCTTCTGGAACAGGGCAACTCGGTCATCATGATTTCCAGCGACGACGAGGAGCTGGTAGAGTCGGCCAACATGATGCCGCTCGGCCGGATCATCGTGTTCTATGAAGGTGAAATCGTGGCAACTCTCTCGGGAGACGCGATCAACGTGGAGAACATCTCCGCGGCGAGTTCCGGGAAGTCTCTTGGAAGGAGCTGATGCGGCATGAAAGATAAACTGATTAAATTTGTGAGATGGCCTGCGTTCACGTCGTTTGTCCTGTTTGTGGCATTTCTGATCATCAATCAGATCATCACGCCGGGATACCTTGATAATCTGTATATCACGACATTCCTCGGATCCTACGGTCCGATGATCATCGCCTGTATCGGCCTGTCCGTCGTCCTCATCGCGGGCGGCATGGACATCTCGCTCGGCGCGATGATGGGTCTCGTCAACGTCGTTTTCGTGACGCTGGCTGAAAAAGGCTTCAGCATTCCGGCAACGATCATCATCAGCTTGCTGGTCGGCATCGTCTGCGGCCTTCTGAACGCGGTTTTCGTCGGTATCCTCCGCATCACGCCGATCCTGACGACACTCGCAACATCCTATATCTTTAACGGCATCGCACTTTTCATCATGCCGTCGCCGACAGGTACGATCCAGAAGGACCTGATCAAATGGTTCATCCTCTGGCTGGACGGTTACGGCGCACCGCTTCTGTTCATCATCATCGCGATCGCAACCTGGCTGGTGGTCAAGCGCACGAAGCTCGGAAAGTACATCTACGCGATCGGCGAGAACAAGGAAAGCGCTTACGTGTCCGGTGTTCCGGTCAACGCGACGACGTTCTTCACCTATGCGTACTCCGGTTTCCTGTACGCGATCGCAGCGATCTGCATGACAACGTACTGCAGCGGCGGCGATGCTTCGATTGCTGACGCGCAGACGATGAAATGCATCACCGCAAGCGTCATCGGCGGCGTACTCCTGGTAGGCGGCATCGGAGATGCGGTCGGAGCCTGCTTCGGAGCGGTCTCTTTGGGTCTTATGATTACGACGATTCTCGCCGTTGTCAGAAGCACGTATTTCACAGATTTCGCACAGGGCATTCTGATGCTTCTGGCCGTTCTCGGCTGTACACTGATCAACCGCTACATTGCAAGAAAAACTGCAGGAAAGAGAGAGGTGAGAAAAGATGTCGAAAGTGCTGAATAACAAGTATAAGGATATCCTGACTCCC
>CACXFK010000220.1 GCA_902766945.1 uncultured Lachnospiraceae bacterium
ACCAGAAGAAGAGCAGCGGGTGATGGGAATCGAACCCACGTGTCCAGCTTGGAAGGCTGGTGTTCTACCATTGAACTACACCCGCAAGGCAAAGCGATCGGGGTGACAGGATTCGAACCTGCGGCCTCCTGCTCCCAAAGCAGGCGCTCTAGCCAAGCTGAGCCACACCCCGTCGAATATCACAAATGCGTCCCCCGCAAATCGCGCAATCGTTATTATAAAGGGACAGCGCGGATTTGTCAACTCATTTCTCAAAGAGATCTGCCATTCACTTAAAAACGCCTTCTCCCGGCCATCAATCCGCGTTTCAGGTAGTTGATCGTAAAGTGCGGTTCGCCGAACCGGTCGATGTCGATGATCAGATAACTGGGCTGCCTGCCTTCCTGCCGCGGAAGTGCAAGGGATCCCGGATTGAGGACCGTCAGTTCGGGATCCGTGCGGTCCAGCACGGGCCGGTGTGTGTGCCCGTAGATCGCGATGTTGCACTGCCTGTCCTTCGCCTCGTCGCGGATCCGCTCCGTTCCGAGCGACACGCCGTAGTGATGGCCATGCGTGACGAAGATCCGGCATGTTCCGAACTCAATGACCTCCTCCATCTCGGTATCCGAGAAAAAGTCATTGTTTCCCCGAACGATGGTGCAGGGGCAGCCGGCTTCGCGCCGGATCTCGTCATCAAGACCTTCCGTATCGCCGCAATGAATCAGATAGTCGAACGGCTTCGTCTTTTTGATGACTTCTTTGAGTTCCCGGCTCTGTCCGTGTGTGTCGCTTACGACAAGTATCTTCATCCGTTATGTCTCGCCTTTCAGTTCGCCCCGCGCGATCAGCTTGTCCCGCATCGCACGGAGGGCTTTTCCTCTGTGACTGATCCTGTTTTTTTCCTCCGGAGAAAGCTCGGCGGAGTAGCAGCCCCTGTCAGGCAGATAGAAGACCGGGTCGTATCCGAATCCGTTCTCCCCTCGTTCCTCATACCCGATGATGCCCTCATAGGTCTCCTCCGACGAAAGAACGGTCCCGTCCGGGAACACGCAGGCGATGGAGCAGACGAAGCGCGCGGTCCTCTTCTCTTCCGGCACGCCGTCGAGCAGCCGGATCAGCTCGGCATTTTTAATATGATAGGAGGTGTCCTCGCCCATCCATCTGGACGAATAGATCCCCGGCTGTCCGCCAAGCGCGTCCACAACGAGCCCGGAGTCGTCCGCCATAGCGGCTTCGCCCGAGGCCTCGCAGACCGCGCGGGCCTTGATCAGCGCATTTTCCGCAAAAGTAGCGCCGTCTTCCACGATATCCGCATCGATGCCCGCCTCTTTCATGGACACGACCGGCACGCCGGTATCTTCCAGGATTCCGCGGATCTCTTCCAGTTTGTGCGCATTTCCGGTTGCAAAGATGATTCGTTTCATGTGTGAGGTCCTCTTTTCGGCGGCTTCGGGCCCATATACTGGTACAGATAGGTCTTCAGCATGCCGTTGTAGATTTTCCGGTTTTTGTCCGCTTTCCGCCCGATCGCCTTTTCGGCGTCTTCATAGGAAGAAATCAGATACATCGAAAATGAATCGAGTCCGCGGTACGCCTCCCCGATCTCCCGGTAGAGCGCGTTCAGCCCTTCCCGGTCCGCAAGCCGCTCGCCATACGGCGGGTTCGTGATGATGAAGCCGTATTTGCCCGGATGGCGGAGATCCTTTACGGCCCGCTTCTGAAAATGAATCAGGTCGGACACCCCGGCCGCGGCCGCGTTGTCCCGAGCGCACCGGATGGCTTTCTCATCGATGTCGTACCCCTGAATATCCGTGTCGTGCGGTCCGTCCGTGATGATCTGCTCCCTGGCTTCCCTCCTCGCCTCGTCAAATGCGGAAGGAGGCAGAAGGCCCTGCCAGCTCTCCGACAGAAAGCTGCGCTTCAGTCCCGGTGCGATGCGCCTCGCGATCATCGCCGCTTCGATCGGAATCGTGCCGGATCCGCAGAAGGGATCCACCAGGATCCGGTCCGGGAACCACGGCGTGACCCCGATGATGGCGGCGGCAAGCGTCTCGGAAATGGGGGCGATCACCGGAGAGACCCGGTATCCGCGTTTGTGAAGGGAGGTCCCGGTCGTGTCGATCCCGATGGTCACCAGATCCTTCTTGATCGTGACCCGCAGCGGGAAGTGCGCCCCGTCCTCGGGAAACCACTCCTTTTTATAGCGCGTTTTCATGCGCTCGACCATCGCTTTCTTCATCACGGACTGTATGTCGGAGGGCGAGAACAAAGCGCTCCGCACCGAAGAGGCCTTGGCCACCCAGAACTTCGCGTCCGCCGGGAAATACCGCTCCCACGGGACCGCCCTCGTTCCTTCAAACAGTTCGTCATAAGTCGCCGCCTGAAACTCGCCGGCTTTCAGCAGGATCCGCTCCGCGGTGCGCAGCCCTATATTGGCGCGGGCGGCGGCCAGGGCGTCGCCCTCAAACACAACGCGGCCGTCCTCCACTTCCGTAATCTCGTAGCCAAGCTGCCGGATTTCCCTCTTCAGGACAGCTTCCATCCCGAAGTGGCACGGCGCAATATATTCGTATCGGTCCATATGATCCTTTCCAGTGAAAAGGCCTTGCCGGGGGAGCCGGCAAGACCTCTTCAGGGGAGTATAAATAATTAATAAGGGGTTGTAAAAAAATTTTTGAAGGGTAAATTCTTTTACAAAGGGAATTATATACGATATAATCTAAAATAGCAACAAAAAATTAACAATTTCTTAAAATTTTTATGATGTGCTTTATTCCGCCCATACAGTGCGGTACACTGATATGAAATCTCTGTGGAAAGGACGTGAACTCCCTTGTCCGGCAAAGTAAAAAACGCTGACTGCCTTCTTTATATTCTTCTCGGCCTCGGACTTGCTTTTGTGTACAGAACGGCATCCGCCTCTCCTTATAATATAGACGGCGTTTACCGCGGCCACAATTACAATCTGATCGTATATGTCGGGTCGCTCGCCGCTGCCTTCGTCATCTTCCTGGTCTACGCGCTGGTTCTTGCGAAGCTGCAGACCTCTCTTATGTGGGCGGATCTGGCAGATCCGGACTCATCCGCGTCCGCCGGTCTCTTCAGGCGGATCCTCTATATCGTGTATATTGCGGCCGCTCTTTCGGCCGTGATCCTCATTTACCGGATCTATGCCTGCGAGAACAGCCTGTATCCCGAAAATACCGCGTCGACCTATCTCCGCCAGATGGTGCCGCACCCGGTCTACTTCGGCGTCATCGCCGTATCGGCCGCAGTTCTTTACTTTTCGCTTCGGACGGATCGCGCCTTCGAAACAAAGCGGCTCCTCCGCTTCGGGCTCATGCCGGTTTTTGCCTTTATCAACGCCGCGCTGATCTTCTGCCCGAATATCCTGGAGGACCGCGGCGCCGGCCCTCTGCACATTCACGCGGTTCTCAATTCGATAATCAACGTGATGCACGGCGTCCCGTACAGCGACCTGAATTGCAGCATCTATGGCCATTACGGGCTTCTTGCCGCCCCAGCGGCCGTCCTCCTCGGAAATGATCTGCGCGGCATCATGCTGGCTCTCTCGGTATTTGCGTTTATAACCTTTTTCGCCGCATTTTACGCCGCGCACAAACTCGTGCGCAGCCATGCGGTGTATCTCTTCATGCTGTTTGGCATAACCGGAACCACCACGCTCCTTACGAGACGCGGCCAGTACTTCCAGGTCAATCCGCTCCGGCTTCTCTTTCCGGCGCTTACGCTCGCCCTCACGGCCTATGCGATCTCACACACCGAGACAAAAAGGACCTGGATCATCCGCCTGCTCGAGTACCTCATCGGGACCGGTGCGCTGATCTGGAATTTTGAGACAGGTCTCTTCTCCGTCCTCGTCATCATGGCGGTCCGGGTCTACAGGGTCTTTTACACGGACGGGTTCTTCTCCCGCCACACAGTCCGCACCTTTTTCAGGGCTGTCGTATACGGCGCGCTCTGCGCGGTTCTGGCCTACGGCGCCGTCGGGATCTATAACCTCACGCACGGGGGGCTCTTCGGAACGGTAAAGCAGTTCATCTACCCGCTGTTTTCAGGCACGTATAATGTCAATCACCTGCGCACGCCGCTGCCGTCCGTCACCTTCCTGTATTTCTTCCAGATCCTGCTGTTTCTGTTTACGGCGCTCATCATGCTGCGCCGACAGGCGCTTCACACGGACGAGGAGCACGTGTCCGAGACGATCGCATTTGCCGCTTCCGTGTCCGGGCTTCTCTCTCTGATCTACTTTATGAACAGGGCGGCCTACGGAAATATGTCCATCTCCCACATCCAGATGATCCTCGTGATCGGATACTGGGCGGCGGAATCGTTGTCGTACCGCACCGGGGACAGGAACGGCATCCCCCTTCCTCCCTCGTCGTTCCTCGCGCTCTCTTTCAGGGCCATCCTGTTCGGATGCAGTTTGTGGCTCGCGGTGGAAGGCGCGATGTATATCCAGGTGGCATCCGATTACCGCGCAAAATCCTCATGGGACACTGCGTCTCTCGATGAAGCGGCTGCTGCGATCGCCTCCGAAATCCCGAAAGACACCTTTGCCTTCGGCACGTACATCCCGGAGATGTACCAGATGCTCGGCTGGGATACGCACTGCCGCATGACGGACTGGTCCGACATGAACGACCTGAACCGGAACTACGCGATGACGGAAGCGCATAAGCAGCAGGCCGTCCTGACTTCCGAAGCATTTGATGATCCGGCTTTCACGCTGATCAAGGAGATCCCGGTCGGAAAGTACACGTTCAGTTATTATCAGCGCACGGCCTGACGGCGGGAAGCTGCAGATGAATTCCTGAAATGAAAAGGAGCGGACATACGAACGTCCGCTCCTTTTTCATTTCGCCTTCTTACGGCAGCCCGATCGCAAAACCGTATGTTCCGGGCTTTTCGCTGCAGCGTGCCAGGACCGCTTTCATCGCGGCACTTTCCGCCTGCTGCCTCACAGATTCTCTTTCATATAGGCTTCAGTCTCCGCCGCGGCCTTCTCTTCATCCGGTCCCTCAAACGTGAGCTCGACTTCCTGCCCCTGCTTGATGCCGAGCGTCATAACGGACATCAGTTTCTTTGCATCCACACTCCTGCCGTTTCCGCTGATCGTGACGGTGCTTGCAAACTGCTTGATCATCTTGTTCAGATTCCCCGCCGGTCTGGCGTGGATGCCGATCGGGTCCGTAATAGTGTACCGGAATGATTTCATATGCTTTCTCCTCCTTCGCAGCAGAAAAACCTGCTGACGGCAGTATAGCACACCGCGGCGGAATCTGTCACCTGACCTCTTCGATATACCGCCAGATATATCCTCCGTCGGTCCGGCGCTTGCCGCGGCACACGCTTGATACATGCGTGATGTGGTATTCGGTTTCCGCTTCCTTGATGCTGTTGAACAGCCTGAGCGGCTGCTCGTCTCTTGAGTACTGTACGACCTTGCGCTTCATCATAATATCCAGATCTCTCCTTTCGCGTTTTTCGTGCTCCCCCAAAGGAATTCCCTGTCATAAGCATAGCTCAGGTCATCCCGCCGGTCTATGGAAAGGTTTTAAGATACTGGCAGTTTCTTACGAAGTTTTCACCGCCCTCCGGCTGCTTCGCTTTTTTTGCGTATTCTCTGAAGCGCATTGTCGATCGCTTTCGGCGGTTTGTTCATGCGCGCGGCTATTTCCCTGTATCCGAGTCCTTTGAGGAACAAATCCAGCACCTCCCGCTCCATCGGGCTCAGAACCCGTTTCAGCTCCTCAATGTGCTCGTCCGCCGTCTCCCTGTTGATCACGATGCTCTCCGGGCTCTCCCAGAGATGACTGTCCGAAAGGACCGCGCCGTCATCTTCCAGATAAACCGAATTGTTCAAAGGCCTGTTCTTCTCCCTCTGCGAGCTTTCGATCGCGTGCAGCATCTGGCGGTCTATGCAAAGAGACGCAAAGGTAAAAAATGAGGCCCCGCCCGACACTTCATAGTCCCGGATCGCTTTATAAAGCCCGATCATGCCCTCCTGGATCAGATCGTCCCGCTCGCCGCCGGCAAGAAACCGGGCGCGGGAGAGCCGCAGCACAAGGGGCTTATATCTGGAGAGAAGTGTATCGGTGGCCTCCTCACAGCCGGACCGGCTCCTCATGACCAGATCTTCGTCCGTCACGGCGTTCGCTTCATCATGATGATCATCCATATCGCGCTCCTATCCCTTCAGGCCCGCCGAGCCGCTTCATTTTCCCATGCGCTGGCGCACGATCTCGTACATCAGGACGCCGCCCGCCACGGACGCGTTCAGGGAGTCGATCCCGCCGTGCATCGGGATGGATGCGGTCAGATCACAGCTTTCCCTGACGAGCCGGCTCACACCGTCTCCTTCATTTCCGATCACCAGGCCGATCGGGCCCCGCAAGTTGAGATCATACATCAGTTCGCCGCCCATGTCGGCGCACACAAACCAGAGTCCTCTCTCTTTCAGTTTCTCCATCGTGCTTTTCAGGTTCGTCACCTTAGCGACCGGCACGTAATTGAGTGCGCCGGCCGAAGCGCGCACCACCGTCGCCGTGAGGCCGGCAGCCCGGTGCTTCGTCACGATGACGCCGTGCGCCCCGGCCAGGCAGGCCGTCCGGATGATCGCCCCGAGATTGTGAGGGTCTTCAATCCCGTCCAGCAGGATGAGGAAGGGGGCTTCCCCTTTTTCCTCCGCCTTTTTAAGGATCTCCTCCACCGTTGCATACGAATAGGCCGATACCTGCGCGATCACGCCCTGGTGATGTCCGGTTTCGGACATTTCGTCCAGCCGTTCTTTTTTCACAAAGCTGACGATCGTTCCGCTTTTTTTCGCTTCCCTTAAGATCGAGCGCACCGGCCCGTCCTCCAGATGCTCCTGCACAAACAGCTTGTCCACCGTGCGTCCGGAGCGATACGCCTCAAGAACGGCATTTCTTCCCTCAATCCGGTCCTGCATTCTTTACTCCTTTCCCTTTGCGGACGGCCCCGCGCCGGAGACGGCGTCCAGGCCCGCGCTGATCAGTGCGTACATCCGGTCAGACCTGCCGCACAGATACAGATATCCGATCAGGGCTTCAAACCCCGTTGCCCTCCGGTAATCCGCCATCGTGGCGTTCTTGGCCATCGTATAGGACTTTGCGTTCCGCCCTCTCCGGTATATGGCTTCCTCTTCCTCCGTCAGCATCGGCTCGATGATCTCCATCATCGCCGACTGAGCGGCGGCCTTCACCAGGCGGTTCTTCATGCGGTTCAGATCATTCGGGCGGGCATTTCCCCGCATCACCAGCATCGTGCGGATGGCCAGCTCATAAACCGCATCCCCTGTAAAAGCAAGGACAAGCGGGGAATAACTCCCCGCTTCAGCTTCACTCAGATCCGGCACAAACGGCCCTCTGTGTTCGGTCCTCAGATTCTCTTCCACTTGACTCCCTCGCGCGTATCGAGCAGCTCGATCCCTTTCGCCTTCAGTTCATCGCGGATTCTGTCCGCCGTCGCAAAGTCGCGGGCTTTCCTCGCGGCCTGGCGCTGCTCGATCATCGATTCGATCTCGCTGTCGAGATCTTCCTTCTTTTCCAGCACGATGAGGCCCAGCACATCCGCCAGTTCCGTGAGGACGTCAAGCACACCCGCAGCAAGCGCCTTCGGCGCTCCGTCCTGTACGTTCGTATTGGCGTGGCGGACGAGATCGAAAATGACGGACAAAGCATCCGCCGTGTTGTTGTCGTCATCCATCCGCTCGTCAAACCGGGCGGTAAATCCCTGCGCCGTTTCCAGAATCCCGCGTTCACGGTCGGACAGCTCCCTGTCCGGTCCGTTTGCGGCCGCGTCGCGCAGGCGTTCCGCGGCATTCCGGATGCGCTCGAGAGAGGCCTTGGCCGACTCCATCAGATCCGCGCTGAAATTGAGCGGGCTCCTGTAGTGGGCACTCAGCATGAACAGTCTCAGCACCTGCAGGTCATACTGCGCCGCGATATCCCGGACTGTGAAGAAGTTGCCGAGCGATTTGGACATCTTCTTGTTGTTGATGTTCAAAAATGCATTGTGCATCCAGTAGTGGGCAAACGGCACGCCGTTCGCGCACGTCGACTGGGCGATCTCATTTTCATGATGCGGGAAGATCAGGTCCTCGCCGCCCGCATGAATGTCTATGGTGTCGCCGAGGTAGCGCTTCGCCATCACCGAGCACTCGATGTGCCAGCCCGGGCGCCCGTCGCTCCACGGAGACGTCCAGAACGGCTCGCCTTCTTTTTTCGGCTTCCATAAAACGAAATCCAGCGGGTCTTCCTTCTCTTCCTCGCCGCTCACCTTCAGGTCACGGAATCCCGAGCGAAGGTCATCCAGATTTTTGTGCGAGAGTTCGCCGTAGCTGCGGAAACTTCTCGTCGAAAAATACACGGTGCCGTTCTTCTCGTATGCGTGGCCGCTCCGGATCAGCTCGCCGATCATCTCGATCATCCCGTCGATCTCAAGCGTCGCCTGCGGATGGGTCGTGGCCGGCTTCACATTCATCGCCGCCATGTCCTTACGGCATTCTTCTATATAGCGCTTCGCGATCTCCTCAGCCGTCACGCCTTCTTCGACCGCCGCTTTGATGATCTTGTCGTCGACGTCGGTGAAATTGGATACATAGTTGACTTCGTAGCCCTTATGCTCCAGATACCTGCGGAATGTATCGAATACGATCATCGGGCGGGCGTTTCCGATGTGAATGAGATTGTACACGGTCGGCCCGCAGACATACATACTGACCTTGCCCGGCTCGATCGGTGTAAACTCCTGTTTGGTCATGGTTAAGCTGTTAAAGATCTTCATACGCTCTGCTCTCTCTCATATGAACTGATTCGCGCCTTTTGGCGCCTTTTGGCGTCTTCTTTGCGGCGCCCGTCTCCTAACGGATCATTTTATAAGAAAACCGGACGGCTTGCAAGACCCCGCCCGGCTTTTGCGCTCCTTTGTTCCCTGCCGCCCTCAGCTTCCGAGCTTCGAGATCGAGCACACGGCCTGTGCCGCGATGCCCTCTCCGGAGCCGGTAAAGCCAAGATGCTCCTCGGTCGTGGCCTTGACGCTGACCCGGTCAACCGGGATTTTGAGCTGCGCTGCCAGATTCGCGCGCATCGTCTCAATATACGGCCTCAGCTTCGGGGCCTGGGCGACGACGGTCGCGTCGACATTTTCAATATAGTAGCCATGATTGGTAAGCATCCCTCCGACTTTTCTCAGAAGGACCAGGGAATCCGCTCCTTCATAGGCCGGATCCTGATCGGGAAAATGCAGCCCGATATCGCCCAGGGCCGCCGCCCCGAGCAGAGCGTCCATCACCGCATGTGCGAGGACGTCCGCGTCGGAATGCCCGAGAAGCCCCTTCTCAAACGGGATCTCCACGCCTCCGAGGATCAGTTTCCTGCCTTCCGTCAGTCTGTGTACGTCATAGCCTGTTCCGATTCTGCTCATAGCCTTTCTCCTCATTCATCACGGACGCGTCCGCTTATCCGTTTCCGCTGTCCGCCTCTTCGCTG
>CACXFK010000221.1 GCA_902766945.1 uncultured Lachnospiraceae bacterium
GCGGACACGAGATGAAAACAGTTCTCACGGACTGCTTTTTCTTTTCTGGACGGATCGACAAATTGAGCGGCCGACTTGTGAACGGCGTAGCCTTCTTCCGGGAGATACTCATATTGTTCCACATCCGTATGATAGTACCGGAGCCGTCCGTCCGTCAGGCGGGATGACAAGCGCACTGTGCCGTTTTCATGAAATACGATATGGAACGGGGTGTCATGGACCGAGACGTCCCGCGGAAACCGATGGTCGCTTTTCAGGTCGCAGACCATGCGTTCGCCGTCACAGGTGATCGCATCGATCGTGCACGCACCGGACAGAAATTCCCCGTATCGCAGCATGCTGAGGAGTTCCATCGTGGTCTCCGCGTCGGAGCACCTGACGCCCGGCATAAGAAAGTCTTTGTAATCGGCAAGCCGCCTGGACGGGAGTCCGAAAAATGCCGCCAGGTCTTTCAGAAGCAGAAAGAGATCAATAAAGGTTTTCCCGCCAAGCGGTTCCGCGAGCCCGTAGGCCATGTATTTCTTTCTGAGATGCGGCAGGTCGAAGGAATGCCCGTTGAACGTAATGATTCTTCCCGTGCCTGCAAGGAGATCGGGCAGGGCCGTCAGCATATCATATTCGTCAGATTCCCGCTCCGCGATCAGGCTCTGCATCACCGCTTCGTGCGCGTCTCCGTAAACGATCAGGTCAATCCTCAAAAGCCGGCTTGTGCGCCAGTACCGTCCAGCCGTCGTCAGGTCCAGTACCGCGTCGCCCGGCGAAAAGTCCGTATCTTCAAATCGTCTTATCAGTCTGGTTTTTATGTCTTTCATGCCTTTACTGTATCACGTTTTGGCCGGGCGCGCATCCGAACATATGTACTTGCATTCGCTCATCAACTGAAATATACTAGACTTTGGCACATAAGACAGTACAGCGGGAGGATCCATGTACGCGTATATAAAAGGAACGGTAGCCGCCGTAACAGCGGACGGCGCCATCATCGACAATCAGGGAATCGGATACCGGGTCTACATGCCGGGGAGTTCGCTTGAGGAACTTTCCGTGGGCGACGAAAGAAAAGTCTATACGCATTTTTCAGTGCGCGAAGACGCCATGCAGCTCTTCGGTTTTCTGACGGAAGACGATCTGTCCCTGTTCAGACTGCTGATCGGGGTAAACGGCGTCGGTCCGAAGGGCGCGCTCGGCATCCTGTCCGTCATGAATCCGGACGACCTGCGTTTCGCCATTTTGTCCGAAGATGCGGCCGGCCTCTCCAAAGCGCCCGGCATCGGGAAAAAGACGGCCCAGAAAGTCATCCTGGAACTGAAAGACAAGATCGATCTGTCCGACGCGTTTGAGAAGAAAGCAGCCCGCACGGAGGCCGCTGTAAAGGACGCCGGCGGCAGCGATCAGTCCGATGCCATTCTCGCGCTCACCGCGCTGGGTTACAGCAGCACGGAAGCGATGCGGGCGGTCCGGAAAGCAGCTGAGACCGATCCGGAAGCCGGCACGGAAAAGCTCATAAAAATGGCGCTGAAGACGTTGTTCTGACAGACTTGAGAAGGAGCGTGCATGGCCAGACAGATCATAACGGGCACTGAGGAGACAAAAGAAGACAGAAGCATGTCCATTGACAGCATCCGTCCTCAGCGCCTCGACGAATACATCGGACAGGAAAAAACGAAACAGAATCTTCGCATTTACATCGACGCCGCCAAAATGCGCGGCGACGCACTGGATCACGTGCTTTTTTACGGACCTCCCGGTCTCGGAAAAACCACGCTGGCCGGCATCATCGCGCACGAACTCGGCACCAATCTGAAGGTCACCAGCGGTCCGGCGATCGAGAAGCCCGGCGAGATGGCCGCCATTTTAAATAATCTGCAGGCGGGGGACGTGCTTTTCGTCGACGAAATCCACCGGCTGAACCGCCAGGTCGAGGAAGTGCTGTATCCGGCGATGGAAGATTATGCCATCGATATCGTCATCGGGAAAGGCGCCTCGGCACGGTCGATCCGGCTGGATCTCCCGCATTTTACGCTCGTCGGAGCCACGACGCGTCCCGGTATGCTGTCGGCCCCGCTGCGGGACCGCTTCGGCGTGGTCGGCCACCTGGAGTACTACTCGGTGCCGGAATTAAAGGAGATCGTGCTCAGAAGCTCAAAGCGCCTGAACGTTCAGATCGAGGACAAAGGCGCGCTGGAACTGGCGCGGCGCTCCCGGGGTACGCCCCGTCTCGCCAACCGCCTTTTGAAACGGGTGCGCGATTTCGCGATGGTCCGTTACGACGGCGTCATCACAGAGCGCGTTGCCTCGGATGCACTGGATCTCCTTGAAGTCGACCAGTTCGGTCTGGAAAAGCTTGACCGGCATATTCTCGAGACCATGATTCTCAAGTTCGGAGGCGGTCCGGTCGGTCTCGAGACACTCGCGTCGTCTATAGGCGAAGACGCCGGGACGATCGAAGATGTGTACGAGCCGTACCTCCTGAAAACAGGCTTTATTAACAGGACACCGAGGGGACGGGTCGTCACGCTCGCAGCTTACGAGCACCTCGGATATGACGCGCCCGAGACAGACAACTGACGAATACTTGTATTTTCTCCCCATTCATGTATAATACGTAAGAAAGATGGTTCGGCGCTTTCCTATTCCGGCGGCGCCTTCACACAGGAGGCAGACATGTCATCAAAGAATTCCGTACAGGTTTTGATCGGCGGCAAAGTGACGCGGCTCACCGGATACGAAAGCGAAGAGTACCTGGAAAAAGTCGCATCGTACCTGAATCACAAGCTTGGTGAGCTCTCTCAGCTGAGCGGGTGGCGCAGGATGACGGCCGATACAAAGAGTACGCTCGTTTCACTCAATGTAGCGGACGATTATTTCAAAGCGAAACAGAAGGCCGAAGAGATCGAAGAGGAGCTTCAGAACAAGGACCGCGAGATCTATGACCTGAAGCAGGAGCTCGTCGACCTCCAGGTGATGCTGGATGACCTGAAGAAAAGCAATCAGGACACGAAAAACGGCCAGTACGACCGGAACGGTCACAGAAGATAAGAAAGGGTAAACAGGTGGTTGCCGTCCGGTGATCACCTTTCTTGTTATGAAGACTGAATTACTTGCACCCGCCGGCTCCGCAGCCGGTATGAAAGCGGTCATCGCCGCCGGCGCCGACGCCGTCTATATCGGCGGCAGCCGGTTCGGTGCGCGCGCTTACGCCGACAACCCCGGAGAGGACGACCTCGCTCAGCTGATCGATTACGCCCATCTGCGCGGAGTCCGGGTTTATCTCACGGTCAACACGCTTCTGAAAGAAAGAGAGCTTGCGGATCTGAATGACTGGATCCGCCCGTATGTTATGCGCGGCCTTGACGCCGTACTCGTTCAGGATTTCGGCGTTCTCTCACACCTGCGGGCCGCATTTCCGTCTCTTCCTCTGCATGCGAGCACACAGATGACCATAAGCGGGCCGGAGAGCGCCGCTCTCATCGCCAGATACGGCGTCACAAGAGTCGTGCCGGCGAGAGAGCTGTCGATCGATGAGCTCGTCCGGATCAAACAGGAAACGGGCGTCGAAGTGGAAACCTTTGTTCACGGCGCGCTTTGCTATTGTTATTCCGGACAGTGCCTGCTCTCGAGCATGATCGGAGGGCGGAGCGGCAACAGGGGGCGCTGCGCTCAGCCCTGCCGTCTCCTGAACCTTTTAAATGACCGGGACGGCTTCGACGGAAAGACTTCAATCCTGCTCCGCAAAGACGCCCGCCATTTTATGAGTCCGAAGGACCTGAACGCCGTCCGCCTGCTTCCGGAACTGATCCGGGCCGGAATCGACTCCCTGAAAATCGAAGGCCGGATGAAGCAGCCCGAATATGCCGCAGGCGTCGTCTCGATCTACAGAACATGCCTGGACCGCGCTTACCGCTGCCTTGAAACCGGTACGGAATACTATGTTACGGACGAAGAGCAGCAGATGCTCTACGATCTCTATAACCGCAGCGGTTTTAACGAAGGGTACTTCCACGAGCGGAGCGGTCCTGATATGATGGCGCTTGTCAAGCATGAGCTGACCCCAAAGGAGACAGAGGCCCGGCACAAGCTCTACGACCGCATGCATGCGGCGTTCATGGACCACGAAAAAGAAGTGCCTGCCAAGGCCGTATTTGAGATCCGCAAGGGCCTGCCGATCACGGCGGAGCTTTGCAGCGGGAATACCCGCATCCGGGTGAGCGGACAAACAGCGGATGCGGCCAGAAAGCAGCCGCTCAGTGAAGAGAGGATTCTGGAGCAGGTCGTCAAAACAGGCGGATCGGATTTTTGTTTCACGGATGTCCGCGTCCTGACGGACGGCAGCAGTTTCGTGCCGGTTTCCGCCCTTAACGAGCTTCGCAGACGCGCCGTGTCTTCGCTCAGGGATGAGATGCTTCGTACGTATCAAAGAAATGAGACTGACTGTGCGGAAGGCAGCTGTGACGAAGAGCACGGGCTATCCAACGCGGATGAAGAAAAACAGCCCGCCTTGACGGCGTCTGCCCGGACTCCGGCTCTCCGCGTCATCGTCTCCGACCGCGCGCAGTTTGAGGCCGCGCTTCGGGAACCGGCCGTGTCCCTCATCTATCTGGAGGCGGCCTTTCTGTACAGGGAAAAAGATCCCGTGCAGACGGCAGGAGAGCGGATCCGGCTCTGCAGGAGGCACGGCAAGGAAGCCGGTATCGCGATGCCCCGGATCGACAGGGACGGGTCCGACGCGGCATTGATCAAGGAACACGCGCGGGATCTGATTGAGCTCGGACTTCATGAATTTCTCGTCCGGAGCTTTGAGACGCTCGCATGGTTTGTCCGCCGCGGGCTCGCCGGCTCTGTAAGAGCCGACGCTTCGATCTATACGTTTAATCACGAGGCGGCGGATTTTCTCCGCACGCTCGGGGTCATGCGGGATACCGCGCCGGTCGAGCTGAACAGAAAAGAACTGTATGCGCGGGATAACCGGGCAAGCGAGATCATCGCATACGGCTCTCTGCCGCTCATGATCTCCGCGCAGTGCATGAAGAAAAATACGGACCGCTGCACGAAGGCGCATGAGACGATGACGCTCACCGACCGGACCGGCACGAAATTTGCGGTCAAATGCGAGTGCGTTTTCTGCTATAATATTCTTTATAATTCCCTGCCGCTTTCGCTTCTTACGGAAATGGAGGCGCTTAAGAGGATGCAGTTTGAAGCGGTGCGCATCGATTTCACCACGGAAGACGGGCAGACCGCGAAAGACGTGCTGAACGCAGCGGCCGATGCGCTTTGCGGCAAACCGGTGCAGTCAGACACACAGACGACGAAGGGACATTTCCTGAGAGGAGTGGAGTGAGCCGATGTATCTGCTCTCACAGTCAGCAAAATACATATTTATTTTCCTCCTTCTGCTCTTTGCGATCAGGGATTACACGTTTCTAATCAAGAAGGACGAGGAGAAAAAGAAACGGATCCTGGGGAGCCAGATCCGCGTCCTTTTTTTGACGACGCTGCTCGGCTTTTCACTGATCCTCCTGAACAGCTTCAGCATCATGAACGCCTTTTTGCTCGCCGGGATCCTGCTGTACTTCGGGATCACGCTGGTGTGCTACCGGCTGATCTATCCCCGCGCCTCCATGCTGCTCGTCAACAATATGCTGATGCTTTTAAGCATCGGGTTCATCATGATCACGAGGCTCAACAGTTCCCAGGGGCTCAAGCAGTTCATCATCGCAGCCGGCGGAACCGTCATCGCCTTCATCGTTCCGGTTATCATCCGGAAGCTGCGCGTGCTGTCCTCCCTTACATGGCTGTACGCGGCGATCGGCATACTCGCGCTTCTCGGCGTACTGGCGCTCGCGCGGATCAGCGGCGGAGCCAAGCTGTCGATCTCAGTCGGGGGCATCACGATCCAGTTCTCCGAGCTGGTCAAGATCACCTTTGTGTTTTTCCTTGCCGCGAAGCTGTCCGCCGATATCTCGTTCAGAAGCGTGGCGGTCGCAACCGCGGTCGCGGCGATACATGTCGGCATCCTCGTGCTGTCGACGGACCTGGGTACCGCGCTGGTCTTCTTTGTCGCCTACCTGGTAATTGTATATGTCGCGACGCGCCGGCCTCTCTATCCGGTCGCAGGGCTCATAGCGGGAAGCGCGGCCTCCGTCGGAGCCTTCCACCTGTTCTCGCATGTGAAACAGAGAGTCGTCGCGTGGAAGGATCCGTTCTCCGTCTATGACACTTCGGGGTACCAGATCGTCCAGGGCCTTTTCGCCATCGGGGCGGGGGGCTGGTTCGGAACCGGTCTGTATCTCGGAAAGCCGACGACGATACCGGTGGCCACCAAGGATTTCATCTTTGCCGCGATCTGCGAGGAGTTCGGCACGGTTTTCTGCATCTGCCTGCTTCTTGTGTGCATGAGCATGTATCTGCTGATCGTCAGCCTTTCGATGACCATTCAGAACCGTTTCTACCGTCTGGTGTCGATCGGGCTCGGCACCGAATACGCCTTTCAGGTTTTCCTTACGGTAGGAGGCGTGACGAAGTTCATCCCGATGACCGGCATCACACTGCCTCTGGTCAGTTACGGCGGCAGTTCGGTGATCAGCACGATTATCATGCTGGCCATCATACAAGGCCTGTATATTCTCCGCGAAGACGAATCAGCCGCCTGAAAAGCGAAGCGAAGGAGATAAGTTGAGAAAACGCAAACCAAAACAGACGGATCTGGGTCCAGACGTATTTCCCGGCATGACCGATGCGGGGATCGGTTCGGATGCTCCGGACGATCTGTACGATACGGACGGCTTCCCGGACGAAGATCTGTACGACTATGACGAAGAAGACGACGATCTGACCGATGAAGACCTGTACGCCGCGCTCAGGCGCGGTGAGGATGATTTTGACGAGGACGATGAAGAGGAAGAGGACGACGCGTTCGATGACAGAGACGATTCGTACGCGCCGGCAGAGGGCAGAAGACGGATCAGGGATTCCGGCCCTTATCTCTTCATCTCCATCTCATTTGCCCTGATCTTCCTGCTTCTCATGGGCCACCTCGTCTACTTCAATCTGAAGATGAAGGACGAGATCCTGAACAGTCCGTACAACAGACGTCAGAATGCCCAGGCCGACCTCGTCCGGCGCGGCCGGATCCTTTCGTCGGACGGCATGACGCTTGCCAGGACGGAGACGGATGATGAGGGAAATGAAAGCAGGGTCTATCCTTACGCAAATGAATACGCCCATGTAGTCGGATACACTACGCACGGAAAGAGCGGCCTCGAATCGATCGCCAATTACCAGCTGCTCACGTCGCATTCCAATATCATCGACCAGATCATCAACGAATTCCTGAAGCGGAAGAGTCCCGGCGACGACGTGGTCTCGACGCTGAACGCCGGGCTGCAGGACGCCGCCTGGTCCGCGCTCGGCGACTACCGGGGCGCGGTCGTCGTGCTGAATCCCAAAACAGGGGCGGTTCTTGCCATGGTGGCGAAACCGAATTTCGATCCCAATACGCTTGCTTATGTGTGGGACGATATGGTTTCCGATCCGACCAATTCGCAGCTTGTCAACCGCGCCACGCAGGGTCTGTATCCGCCGGGTTCGACGTTTAAGATCATCACCGCGCTGACCTACTACAGGCTGCATCACACATTTGACGGATTCGATTACGAATGCACCGGCGAATTCACGATCGACGACCTGACCGTGCACTGCTACAAAGGAGCCGTCCACGGGGTGGAAGATCTGACGTATGCGTTCGCGCACAGCTGCAATACCGCATTTTCCCAGCTTGGACTGGACCTCGGCATTTCCCGTCTTTCAAATACCGCGCTGAAAATGCTGTTTAACGAGCCGATGCCGATCGAGCTGAACGCCTCGAGGAGCCGGTGGCAGCTGACAAGCGATTCCTCGGATATCGACCTCGTGCAGACCGCATTCGGTCAGGGCAAAACGCTCGTCACGCCTCTCCACATGGCGCTCATCTCAGCCGCAATCGCCAACGACGGCGTGCTGATGAAGCCATACCTGATCGACCACGTGCAAAATACGTCGGGAGACGTGATCTCGCGGACAAAGCCGTCCGCCTACCGGACGCTGCTGACAAAAGACGAAGCCGAAGGCCTGACGACGCTGATGGAAGCCGTCGTGAACGAAGGCTCCGGAAATGAACTGTCCGGCCGCAGTTATCAGGTGGCCGGGAAAACCGGTTCCGCCGAATACACGAAGTCAGACGGCACGATCGGGACTCATTCCTGGTTCATCGGTTTTACGAACCCGGACGATCCCGACCTGGCCTTTGCGATCCTTGCAGAAAACGGAGGCGCGGGGAGCACGACAGCCGTCCCGATCGCCTCGTCGATCCTCAGATCCTATTACGGAGAATAACACATGTTGAAATGGCTTGATCCGCTTTACACGGACGACGTCGCCAGCCGGAGAGTCCGGGAACTGAAAAAAAGACTGGACAGCGGAAAGACGGACCTGGGGCACTATGTCATCACGCTCGCCTCTAACGGCACGGACTGTCTCGATGTGATGTCCACGGTCTTTCTGGGCCAGCCGTATGTGCGAAACGCCCTGCCGGACATTGTCGGCATCGCGTCCTCAAAAAAGCAGGCCCTGAAACTGGTCGTCCGGATTACGGAAGACTGCATCCGCGAGACAGGCGGATACGACGTGCGCCGGTATCTTGAAAGCAGGACACACGGCGCGTAACAGCAGGAGATGAACCCATGGGAATTCTGTCAGGCATTTTGTGGATGGTGCTGAACATCATCCTGGTCATCCTCGCGGTCCTCGTTCTGATCCTTCTTGTGATCCTGATCGTGCCGCTCAGGTACCATATTTCAGGAAGGAAGGAAGAAGAGGCCATCACCGCGGACGCTTCCGTCACCTTCCTTCTGAAAGCGCTTTCCTTAGACGTCCGGTATCAAAAGGAGAAGGAGACCGTCTCCGGTCCGGACATATCGTTCAGGATCTTCGGCATTTCCCCAAGAGAAGTGAAAGCGAAGAGAGCCGAGAGGAAAAAGCAGAAGCGGCGGGAACTTAAGAAAAAGAAAATCGAAGCGATCCGGAAGGCCGATCCGGTCCGCTATGAGGAAATGAAGGAAGAGGCGCGGGAGCGCAAGGAGGCCCGAAGGAAGAGCGAAGAGGAGGCCGCGGCAAAGAAGGCAGCTGAAGAGGCCGCCCGGATGGAACAGGATGAGAAGCAGGAAACGGTCAAAAAGAAAGGCCTGAAAAGAAGGCTGCAGCTGCGGATCCGGAAAAGTTTCGGTCTCCTCAGCCGTCTCTCCATGACGCTCTTTGATCTGGCCTTTCGGCTGAGCGGCATCCTGTTTGATGCTCTGACCTTCTTAACCGCGATCCCGGCGCGCATCGTGGACGAGGTCTTTAAAATCATCTCCAAAGTTGCGGATATGTATGATACAATATCGAAGTACGCCGGTTTTGCCGCGGATCCGAGGACGGCAGGCGCCGTCGCGGCCGTAAAAAAGAGAGCCTTTGCGGTGCTTCGCCACATATTCCCGAAGACGCTTTCGGGCCAGGTGGTTTTCGGCCTTGACGATCCCGCGGGAACTGGCCAGATCCTGGCGGCAGGAGCCGCGCTGTATCCCCTGTACGGGGACAGACTTCAGCTCACCCCGGATTTCTCCGGCAAACGTCTGGAGGGAAATCTGAGTGCGGGAGGACGGATCCGGATCGGCACGGTCGCCCTGCAGGCCCTGCTGCTGATCGCAAATAAAGATGTACGATTTGTGTGGCGCACATATAAACAGTTTAAAAACGGCCGCGGCTCGGATTCCGAAGCGGAAGCGGCCTGATAAAGGAGTCGGCTTATGGCAGATCACAACGAATTCAAAAACACAGTGGATACTCTGATGAGCGGCATGGAAGGGTTCCTGACCTCCAAGACAGTTGTCGGAGAGGCGATCCGGGTAGGAGACACCGTGATCCTGCCTCTGATGGACGTCTCGTTCGGCGTCGGGGCCGGCGCGAATCAGGGAAATAAAAACGGCCAGAATTCCGGAGGCGGCATCGGAGGAAAGATGAGTCCGAGCGCGGTCCTCGTGATTTCAAACGGCACGACGAAGCTGGTCAGCGTCAAGGGGCAGGACGGACTGTCCAAGATCCTCGACATGGTGCCCGACATGGTCAACAAGTTTACATCCGGTCACGGCGAAGACGGCTCATCGGAAGATGCCGCGGATCTGTAAAAAAGTCCTTGCACTTCAAAGGGCTTTCTGATAGAATAGTTTCGTTCGAGCCTTAGTAAGGGCATTATTTATGATGCAAGGAGGTGTTTACCGATGGCGGTTTGTTCAGTTTGCGGAAAGGGAGCACATTTCGGAAATAATGTGAGCCATTCTCATAGAAGATCCAACAGAATGTGGAAGTCCAATATCAGGAGAGTCAAAGTCAAAGTTAACGGATCCCCGCGTCATGCTTATGTGTGCGCTCAGTGCCTTAAGTCCGGTAGAGTCGAAAGAGCATAAGAGGGACAGTCAGAAGCCTTTTTGAGATACCGCTGTACTGCAGCGGTATCTTTTTTCTTTTCAAGCCGGAATAAATGTGATAACATCATACCGAATGTACTGGAAACAGCCCGGAAGACGAGGCTGTATAGATCCATGCAAGAGGATCAGGAGGACATCAGAACCATGAGAGGACATCTGAATTCAGAATACGGAGAGATTCTCGTCGATGCGGATGTCATCGCGACCTACGCCGGCTCCGTTGCGGTCGGATGCTTCGGCATCGTCGGCATGTCCGCATACAATATGAAGGACGGGCTGTTCCACATCCTGAAAAAGGACAGCCTGAAATACGGAATCAACGTTAAAATCGAAAATAACGGGATCTCGCTTACCATTCACTGCATCGTCGCGTACGGCGTCAGCATCCTTACGGTCTCTGAAAACCTTTCAGAGGCAGTCCGCTATAAAGTGGAGCAGTTTACGGGACTGAAGGTAGAAAAGATCGATATCGTTGTCGAAGGCATCCGTGTCATCGACTGAAAAAGCAGGAGGAAAACAGTTTGGAGATCAATATAATCGACGCCCGGATGTTTCGCCGGATGTTTCTGTCCGGTGCGAAAAATCTGGAGCTACGAAAAGAATGGATCAATCAGCTTAATGTATTTCCGGTTCCTGACGGTGATACGGGCACCAATATGACACTGACGATCCTGTCGGCTGCCGACGAGATTTTGTCTCTTCCGGAAGACGCCGGTATCGAACTTTTATCAAAAGCCATTTCCGGAGGTTCGCTGCGCGGCGCCAGAGGAAATTCCGGCGTCATTTTGTCCCAGCTTTTCCGCGGATTTACCAAGGAAATCCGGGATCATGAAACGCTTGACGTGCCGCTTCTTACCGCCGCGTTTGGCCGTGCGGTCGAGACGGCCTATAAAGCGGTCATGAAGCCGAAGGAAGGCACGATCCTGACGGTCGCGCGGGCGGTCTCGGAAAAAGCTTCGGAGATCGCGGAAGAGACAACCGATCTTTCGGCGTTCTTTGAGGCGGTCCTGGCCGAAGGATACGCCACGCTCGAGAAGACACCCGAGATGCTTCCGGTTCTCAAGGAAGCCGGCGTCGTGGATTCGGGCGGAGAGGGCCTTATGACGGTCCTGTCCGGCGCGGTCGATGCCTTTAACGGCAAGGAGCTGGATCTTTCCTTTGCGGCTCCTAAAACCTCTGCGGCTGCAGGCGCTGCCGCGGAACATAAGCCGATCAGTACGGACGAGATCCGCTTCGGCTACTGTACCGAGTTTATCATCAACCTTGAAAAGCCCTTTACCGAGGCGGAAGAGAAGCTGATGAAGTCCTTCCTCACCTCCATCGGTGATTCGCTCGTGCTGGTTGCGGACGACGAGATCGTCAAGATCCACGTCCACACCAATCACCCGGGTCTCGCTTTTGAAAAGGGCCTGGAGTACGGCAGTCTCTCCCGCATGAAGGTCGACAATATGCGGATCGAGCACCAGGAGAAGCTGTTCCGCGAAAGCGAGATGGCCGCTGCCAGGGCAGAAGAAAAGACGGAAGAAGAAGCGCCGGCCGAAAAGAAGAAAGTCGGATTTATCTCCGTTACGATCGGCGACGGCATGAGCGAGATCTTCCGCGGGCTCGGCGTTGACGTGCTGATCGAAGGCGGACAGACGATGAATCCGAGTACGGATGATATGCTGAGCGCGATCAAAGAAGCAAACGCGGAAACGGTCTTTATCCTTCCGAACAACAAAAATGTCATTCTCGCCGCCAATCAGGCGGAGTCCCTGACCGAAGACTGCAAGGTGTATGTCGTGCCGACCAAAACGGTTCCGCAGGGCATCACGGCGATGATCAGTTACAGGCCCGATGCGGACCCGGCCGAAAACTTCGAGTGTATGTCGGAAGAAATCGGGAGAGTCAGGACGATCGAGGTGACATACTCGGTCCGCGACACAAAGATCGACGGCAAAGAGATCCGGAAAGACGACATCATGGCGATCGGCGACGACGGCATACTTGCGGTCGGCTCCGACGTGGCCGCCGTGTCGATGGAGGCGCTCTCCCAGGTCGTCACCGATGAATCCGAACTGATCAGCGTTTATAACGGGGCTGATTATTCGAACGAAGATACGGAAGCGCTTGCAGGGAGCATCGAGGAGGCTTTCCCCGATGTCGACGTGGAAGCCAATTACGGCGGACAGCCGGTATACTATTGCATTCTTTCAGTGGAATAATCCGCATTTACAGACGGATTTCCGTATATGTTCCGGGTACTGCTTCGTTCCGCAGCACCCGGTTTTCTTTTCTCTGCAAGCCTGTGACGGCTGAGGTGCGTTACGCCAATGAAACTGACAGATATCAAGGGGATCGGACCGAAAACAGAAGAACTCATGAACAAAGTCGGCATCCTGACGGCGGAGGATCTCGTCCGTTATTATCCGGCCGGCTATGACGCGTATACGGCGCCCGTCCCGATCGGTGAGGTGCGGCCCGGCGCAAAGTGCGCGGTCAGAGGCGTGATCGAACGGGGTGTCACGATGCGGCGCTTCAAAAAAGTGACCATTGTGACGACGGAAATAGCGGATCAGACAGGCCTCATCCGGCTCACCTGGTACAACGCGCCTTTTATCGCCGGAATGCTGAAGCGGGGCAGCGTCTGGATCTTCCGCGGAACGGCAGCGGAGCGGAAGGGCGCCATCGTCATCGATCACCCGGAGGTCCTCTCCGAAGAGAAGTATGCGCTCCTGACCGATACGCTCGTTCCGATCTACAGCCTCACAAAAGGCCTCTCCGGAAAGACGATCGCGAAAGCCGTGCGGGCCGTGCTTGACACCCGTCCTCATTTCGTGCACGAGTTCCTTCCCGATGCCCTGCTGCACCTGCACGGCCTCATGGAAGAGGAGGAGGCCGTCCGCTCGATTCATTTCCCGGAAAATGCCGGCGTATTCGAGCAGGCGCGGCGGCGGCTTGTCTTCGACGAATTCTTTTTGTTCGTGCTGTCGGTCCGCATGCTGAAGATGCATGACGAGGACGCGCGAAACGGATTTCCGATGAGGAAAACCTGGGAACTGGAAGAAGCCGTTCAGGCACTGCCGTTTGAACTGACCGGCGCCCAGAAGAGAGTCTGGCGTGAGATCGAAGAGGCCCTGTCTTCCGACCGGCTTATGTCCCGTCTCGTGCAGGGCGACGTCGGATCCGGCAAAACCGTGATCGCGTTTCTTGCGATGGCCGCATGCTGTGTCAACGGCTATCAGTGCGCGATGATGGCTCCGACCGAGGTGCTCGCCCGCCAGCATTACGAAAAGCTTATGTCCTTTGCCGGGTTTTTTGAAGAGGGCACGATCCGGCCGGTACTCCTTACAGGATCCACCGGAAAGGCGGAAAGACGGACGATTCTTTCCCGGCTTAAGTGCGGGGACATCAACGCGGTCGTCGGCACGCACGCGCTGTTCCAGGAAGGGGTCGGGTACAGGGACCTCGCACTCGTCATCACGGACGAGCAGCACCGGTTCGGGGTGCGGCAGCGCGAAGCCTTGTCGGATAAAGGCAGACGGCCGCACACGCTGGTTATGAGTGCGACGCCGATTCCGAGGACGCTCGGCGTGATCTATTACGGCGACCTCGACATCTCCGTTATCGATGAAAGGCCGAAGAGACGTCTCCCGATTAAAAATGCCGTCGTGGATCTGACATACAGAGAAAAGGCCCTGCATTTTATTGACAGGCAGATCGAAGAAGGGAGGCAGGTCTACGTGATCTGCCCGATGATCGACGCAAGCGAGGAACTCGTTCTTTCCAATGTAAAAGAAGAGACCGCCGCTCTCAGGAAGGAGCTTCCATCCAGGCGGATCCTGATGCTGCACGGCCGGATGACACCAAAAGAAAAGAACGCCGTGATGGAAGAGTTCGCAGCAGGGAACGGAGATATCCTCGTTTCCACAACGGTCATCGAAGTCGGCATCGACGTGCCGAACGCGACGGTCATGCTGATTGAAAATGCCGAGCGCTTCGGTCTGGCCCAGCTGCATCAGCTGCGCGGCCGGGTCGGGAGAGGGGAGCATCAGTCTTACTGCATTTTCATGGCCGGACAGAAATCCGACCAGATCGAAGAGCGGCTTCAGATCCTGAAAGAATCGGACGACGGCTTCGTGATCGCCGAGAAGGACTTCGAGATGAGAGGTCCCGGCGATCTTCTCGGCATCCGTCAGAGCGGCGACGCGATGTTCCGGATCGCGGACATCACAAAGGACGGCGAGCTTCTGAAGCTGGCCGGAGAGACGGCTGCAGCGGTCTGCGAAGATGATCCTTCGCTTGCTTCGGATCTCTACCGTCCGCTGAAAAACGAACTCGAAAACGGCCCACTGTCAAATGAGCGAAATATTGTCCTGTGATTTTTAATTTTTTGTATAAATTGATCAAGGCTTATGATAGAATAGGTTTGTATATGGCAAGAAACGGACACCGGACATCGTCATAATGCTCAGAGGAACGGTATGAATATTGGAATTATTGCACATAACAGTAAACGAACACTGATTGAGGATTTCTGTATCGCCTACAAGGGGATCCTGTCCCGTCATGATATCTATGCGACGGGCACAACCGGAAGGCGCATCGAGGAGGTCACGTCTCTGCATGTCCACAAGTTCCTGCCGGCATCTCTCGGCGGCGACAAGCAGTTCACCGAGATGATCGAACGGGGCGCGATGGATCTCGTGATCTTCTTCTATAATCCGTCCATGATCGATCCGAAGGATCCTGATATCAAAAATGTGCTGGCGGCCTGCGACCAGAATACGATCCCGTTTGCGACCAACATCGCGACGGCCGAGATGCTGATCCTCGGACTCGGGCGCGGCGATCTCGACTGGCGCATCGATGTCAGGAGCAGCGACATCTCATGAGAGTGATCGCGGGCAGCGCCCGCTCTATGCCGCTGAAGACCGTGAAGGGGATGGACGTGCGCCCGACGACCGACCGGACGAAGGAGACGCTGTTCAACATCCTCCAGTTCCGGATCCCGTCCTGCCGTTTTCTGGATCTTTACGCAGGCACCGGCGCCATCGGCATCGAAGCGCTCAGCCGGGGAGCGGATCAGGCGGTTTTCGTGGAAAAGGACCGACGCATCCAGAACCTGATTCTCGAAAATCTGGCGTTTACAAAACTGGATGACCGGGCAGAGCTGATCAAAGGGGACGTTCTGTCTGTTCTTCCGCTGCTTGAAGGCAGGGAACCGTTCGACATCATTTTCATGGATCCGCCTTTCCAGCACGGATACGAGAAAGAGGCGCTGACACTCTTATCCCGCAGCAGCCTTCTGAAAGAGGGCGGCGTCATCGTGGTGGAGGCCCATCCGAAAACGGATTTTTCCTATCTGGACGAACTCGGTTTCCGTGTCGTCCGGCACAAGATCTATTCACTCAGCTCACATCTTTTCCTTGAAAGAAAAGACATATCAGAGGAGACAACATGACAAGAGCAGTATACCCCGGGACCTTTGATCCATGCACCAACGGGCACCTCGATATCATCCGGAGAGCCGCCAGACAGTTCGACGAAGTCATCGTCGGCGTTTTGCGGAATTCAGCAAAAACTCCGTTGTTTTCTACAGAGGAACGTGTTAATATACTTAGGGAAGTCACCAGGGACATCCCTAACATTGTTGTGAAATCCTTTCACGGATTGTCCGTCGACTTTGTAAAAGAGTGCGATGCGCAGGTCATCGTCAGGGGTCTCAGGGCGATCACGGATTTCGAATATGAACTCCAGATGGCGCAAACCAATCGTGTGATGGCACCCGGTATCGACACGATGTTTCTGATTACGTCTCTGGAGTATGCTTATTTAAGTTCCACAACTGTAAAAGAAGTCGCCGCATTCGGTGCGGATCTGTCCAAGTTTGTTCCGCCTTACGTGGCGGAGCTGATGCAGGAGAAGCTTAAAAACAGGAAATAATTCGCAAGGAGAAGAACCATGAGCAGCAGAATCGAGCAGATTATTGAAGAAATCGAAGAGTATGTCGACAGTTGCAAGTTTCAGCCGTTGTCGACGACAAAGATCGTTGTCAATAAAGAGGAACTTGAGGAGCTGCTGCGTGAACTGAGACTGAAAACACC
>CACXFK010000222.1 GCA_902766945.1 uncultured Lachnospiraceae bacterium
AAAGACGGCACGCCTTACGAAGTCCTGAGCGGAGGCAAGAACTGCGGCTACATCTCACAGGTTTATATAGACGGGGAAAATTACGGATACAGCAGCATGAACGGCCTGACCGTGATCGTCTACAACAGAAAAACGCACAAAAAGGTGGACCGCATCCTGCTCGATACCAGTGCGGGTGAACCTTCCGCGACCATAGAGATCGGCGAGCCGTCCCTCATCGATCACACGACGAGGATCAAGGTCTCGAAGATAAAGAACTGCACCCAGTACAACAAGGCCGGCAACATGAAGCCGGACCAGGTCACGGTGGAGATCTGGGACGCGGAGACGCCGGAGGAGATCACGACTGTCGAACTCACAAACAAGAATAACGGCGTCTTCTTAAGCAACGTGGACCTGACGGCCTACAAGGGCAAACAGATCTATATGCGCTTCCGGACGAAGAACTCATCCGGGAGGCAGTATATCATCGATAAACTTCAGATGGATGTGCCGGCGTAATCCCGGCACGTCCATCTGCCCGGGAGGGCGGCACAGATGGCAAAGAAGAAGGTCAGACAATCAAATATCGAACTGCTCCGGATCCTGATGGCCTATGGCGTGATCGTGCTGCACTATAACAACCGCGGAATCGGACGGGCGATGCGGCACGCCGTGCCCGGCAGTCCGAATTCGCAGTATTTATTCCTGACGGAGACCCTGTTTATCTGCGCGGTCAACGTCTTTATGCTGATCTCCGGCTTTTACACTTACGGGAAGCACACGTCCAGTATCCGCCGGGTCATCCGCATGCTGGTGCAGGTCAGTCTCGTACGCGCGGCCTTTACGATCGGGCTTGCGGCATTTGACCATAAACAACTCACCGCGGTCGAGATCGGACGAAGCTTCATCCCGTTCAATTACTTCATGATCACATACAGCGTGGTCTGCCTGATCGCCCCATATCTGAATATCGTGCTGGAAAAACTGACAGAAAAGGCTTTGAACGGGATGCTGATCCTGTTTCTGATCCTCTTTTCGATCTGGCCGTTCCTGTCTGACTGGATGAATCTGGCCTGGGACATCAATCTGAATGCGGTCAATACGGTCACAAATAAAGGCGGGCTCGGAGGGTACACCGTCGTCAATTATATCCTGCTGTACGTGATTGGCGCGTATCTAAGGCGCAAGGCGATCAGAGTGCGGGCCTGGCGCAGCCTCCTTATGCTTCTTGTCTGCGGGGCGGTGATCTATGCAGGCGGCTATCGTCACTACATTGATGGGCACGACGGACTCGGACCGTTCTTCGCTTACTGCAGTCCGTTTGTGATCGGTTTCGCCGTGTTCCTCTTTCTTCTCTTCCGGGAAATCCCTGCCGGGGAGAACCGGATCATCAATGAAATCGCCGGCGGCACCTTCATGGTATACCTGGTACACCGGCCGCTGATTCCCCGCATCATCACGGAGATCGCCAAAAGCGGTACGACGGCACAACTTGCTTTGCATCAGATGAAATGGTGCGCGCTGCTGTTTCTCTTAGGGTATGCACTCCACAAAGTCTATACGCTGATCGCGAAGCCTGTCTACGGCGTGATCGACCGGCATGTGCCGGAGGCGGTGATCCGGGCGGAGGTGAACACGGATTAACTGAGTTTCCGGTGGCGCACGGCCGTAAGGCCGTGCGTCATTCTTTTTTTGGACAAAAGGGGCATTGCGGCGTATACTATAACAGATACCGTTTCTGGACAAAAATACGATCAGAAAAGCGTATACAGATACAGAGGAGATCAACATGTCAGACATATACGGAGTCATACTGGCAGGCGGAGTCGGCAGACGCATGGGCAACATCGACCGCCCGAAGCAGTTCCTGGAACTGGCCGGCAAGCCGATCCTCATCCATACCGTTGAGAAGTTCCTGATGATCAGCGAATTCGAGCAGGTCCTGGTCCTCGCGCCGCAGCCCTGGATCGCCCATACGAGCGACCTGATCCGCCGCTATATCCCGGAGCCGGACCGCAGCCGCGTCGCGGTGACCGCCGGAGGCGAGACCCGGAACGAGACGATCATGAACGCGATCCGCTATATCGAGCAGGAGGGCCGTCTGAACGACGACACGCTGATCGTGACGCATGACGCGGTCCGCCCGTTCCTGACCAGACGGATCATCGAAGAAAATATCCGGTACGCGTCGGAATGCGGCGCCTGCGACACCGTCATCCCGGCGAGCGACACCATCGTCGAGAGCACAAACGGCGACACCATTTCCAATATTCCGAACCGCGCGTACATGTACCAGGGGCAGACGCCGCAGTCCTTCCGCGCGAAGAAGCTGCGCGAGGTCTACGAGTCCATGACGGAAGAAGAGAAGAGCATCCTGACCGATGCCTGCAAGATCATGGTCATCAAAGGAGAGCGCGTCCGGCTGGTTATGGGAGACGTGACCAACATCAAGATCACCCATCCGTCCGACATCCGCTTCGCGGAAGCACTTGCGGGAGGCCTTCATGCTGAATAAAGTCTTTGAGCTGACGGAGCCGAGGCAGATCGTGCCGGTCTATAAAAATATCGACATGGACGACACACATCTCATCGTCCGCCCGACCCGCCTGTCCATCTGCCACGCGGACATGCGCTACTACATGGGGACCCGGCCGAAAGCCGTCCTCAAGAAAAAGCTGCCGATGGCCCTGATCCACGAGGCGATCGGCCGCGTGGAGTACGACCCGACCGGCACGTTCCGGAAGGGCGACGACGTCGTGCTCATCCCGAACACGCCGTGCGAACAGGACCCGTTCATCGCGGAAAACTATCTGCGCAGCAGCGTCTTCCGGGCGAGCTCCTGCGACGGCTTCATGCAGGAACATGTCAGCATGAATCCGGACCGCGTGCTGCCTCTGCCGGACGGCATCGACCCGTCGGTGGCGGCCTTTACGGAGATCGTCAGCGTGAGCTTCCACGGCATCAGCCGTCTGAAGGCCTTCTCCCACGAGCGGTACGACGCGATCGGCGTATGGGGAGACGGCAACCTCGGCTACATCACCGGACTTCTGATCCGCTACATGTTCCCGGAAGCGAAGCTCTATATCTTCGGAACCAGCGAGTTCAAGCTGCAGGACTTCGCATTTGCAGACGGAACTTTTTTGACCGACTCCATCCCGCAGGACATGGAGCTCGACCACTGCATCGAGTGCGTCGGCGGCGTCAATGCCTCCGCCGCCATTAACCAGATCATCAACACCTGCATCCGGCCGGAGGGGACGATCTCCCTGCTCGGCGTCTCGGAGGAGCCCGTGCCGATCAACACGCGCATGGTGCTCGAGAAAGGCCTCAGGCTCTTCGGCAGCAGCCGGAGCGGGCGGGCCGACTTCGCAGGGCTGCTGGCGCTTTACCGCAAACATCCGGAGCTCATGAACTACCTGCAGAAGATCGTGGGGATGAGCTTCGCGGTGCGGGATACGCGGGATATGACCGAGGCGTTTGAGGCGGACCTGCATAAGAGTATGGGGAAGACGATTATGGTGTGGGAGGTGTAAA